>DATAMS010000038.1:0-18234 GCA_036260495.1 Thermoanaerobaculia bacterium | reverse complement strand
GCGGCGCGATCCGGCTGTGCTGCGAGACCGCTACCAGTTGACCGGCCGCGAATCCCATCGCCTCGAGCAGATCGTCAATCACCCGGGCATGGCCTGCAACTGCATGCTCTACCGCGCCAACCGCCTCGCTCCGCTTGCCCTCAACCTTCCCGACCTCGTCAAAGCCCTCGGCCCCGGCCTGCGCGAAATGCTCGACGCCTTCTGGACGGAGTACTCCAACACCGACGTCCACTTCTACGTCGAGTCCTATCGTTTCTGCGAGTTCATTGCGCGCGAGATCGCCCGCGGCCGCACCTTCGCCGCGGAGGTCGCACCGGCATTGGAGCGCGAGATGTCCATCCTCGCCGACCGCCTCGAAGTGAGTCACACCGAGATCTACAGCCCCCTGCGCGAGCAGCGCGCCTGATCCATCCCCGATCCTTCGTTGACGCGCGTGGACACTGGCACTATCCTGTCCATCCTCGCTGAAATAGCGAGGAAACGCAGCTCGTTGAGACGATCCCAAGCAGGCGCTTAGCTCAGTTGGTAGAGCATCACCTTCACACGGTGGGGGTCACCGGTTCGAGTCCGGTAGCGCCTACCACTCGCCCACCAACCTACGCCGCCGCCTTTCGAGAGTCGTGCGGCGGTTTGCTTTCGTCTGTTCACGGCAGAATCCCGCGCCGCTTCATTCTTGACCGATCTCGTGTGCCGTGACGATCGCGGTTTTTTTACGTAAGATCCTTGCTGCGGTCCGAAAAACATTCGGGGGACTCATGGCGACGATCGTCGGTGTGCATGGGATTAACCAGCAGCTCAAGGCTGCGGAAGTTCTCTACAACGAGTGGTGGCCTTCCCTCCATGGCGGAGTCACCCAGGCCGGACGGAAGCTCGACGCTAGGACGACGTTGGCGTGTGCGTTCTACGGTGGACTGTTTCGCGAGGCCGGCGTGCTACGCGCGGGAGGTGCGGAGCGCGCGTATCGCGGTGCCATCGACGTGGACGACGGGTTCGAGAAGGAGTTGCTCCAGATGCTCTGGACCGAGGCTGCGCGGACGGAGCCGGAGCGTGTCTTCAGCCCGGACGATGTGGTGCGCGGAACACCAAAAGCCGTGCAGAGCGCCCTCCGCGCGGTATCGCGATCGAAGTTCTTCGTTGGTGTCAGCGAGCAGATGCTGATCGGCAGCCTCAAGCAGGTCCGCAGCTACATGAACGACGCGAATGTCCGGAGTATGGCGCAGGAGGCCGTCCACAAAACAGTCACCGAAGACACGCGCGTCGTCGTCGCGCATTCGCTCGGATCGGTGGTGGCGTACGAGGCGCTGCATCGCTTTGCCGATGAGCTCAACTGGGCCAACGTCCGCACACTGGTCACCCTCGGCTCGCCGCTGGGGATCCGGAACCTCATCTTCGATCGCCTATTCCCTTCGCCGGAGAAGGGGAAGGGCGCATGGCCGAAGTTGCTGAAGCGCTGGACCAACGTCTCGGACGATGGCGACATCGTGGCGCTGCTCAAGCGCCTCGGCGACGTGTTCCCCGACGTCGTCGACTACCGCATCGACAACCAGTCGAAGGCGCACGACGTCTCGCCGTATCTCACCGCGGCGACGACTGGACAAGCGATCGCCGATGGCCTCTGAGCCCGAACCCGGCCGGCGGTTCATCGTCGGCATCGGCGTCTCGGAGTACGACGACCCCACGCTGAATCTCGGGGCCGTGCCGGGCGACGTTTCCTCGATGACGGAGTGGTTCACGACGAAGTGCGGCGTCGCGCACGTCCCTGCCCTCGAGGAGCTTGCGAAGAGCCCGACGCACGAGGAGATCACCGCTGGTCTCCGCAAGTGGCTGCAACAGCTCGAACCGGGCGATGTGGTTGTGATCTACGTCGCCGGGCACGGTCAGGTCGAAGACGACATCGCATACATCCAGGGACGCAACTCGCCTCGCGAGGTTCTCGCCGGTGCCGCACTGAAGGGCGAGATTCTCGGGGACATCATCGGCCAGGCTAAGCCGCACAACGTCCTGCTGATCATCGACGCGTGCGTCGCGGGCAGCCTGGCCACGGCGATCCATACGAGCGCCGTGACCATGGCCACCAAGCGCAACACGCGCGACCCGTATCGTGAGTGGGCGCAGGTGGTCCTCTGCAGTACATTCCAGCGCGATCCGGCGCACGACGGCCGTTTCGTGGAAGCGTTCCTCAAGGTCGTCGCGCAGGAGTCCCGCACCGGGTCGGTCCGACCCTGGATCGACATCGACACGGTGATCGAAGGCCTTAACGAGGAGCTGCGCCGGGGCAAAGTGGCGCAGGTGGTGGAGCGGACGGTCTGGGGGCCGAGCCCGGCCCGGCTGATTCCGAACCCGCAGTACAAAACGCGTCCGTGGGGTGCGCTCTTCGCCGAGGAGGAGCTGGCGACGCATTTCGGTCCGTCGTCGCGGGGCGTCGCGGCCGGCGAGGCGGGCTGGTACTTCACCGGCCGACACAAGGAGCTGGCCCGCCTGGTGAAGTGGCTAGCGAAGTCGGACACGAGCGGGAAGCCGTACGTGGTCACCGGCTCGCCCGGATCTGGCAAGTCGGCGCTCGTTTCGCGGCTCATCGCGCTCAGCGACCGCAAGCGCCGCGAACAGTTGCCCGGTTTCGACGCGCTGCCGCCGGAGACCGTGCCGCCCGCGGGCTCGATCAACGCGGTCGTGTGGTGCCACAACAAGACCGCCGACCAGGTCGGCGCCGACCTCGCCAAGCGCTTGGACCTTGGCGCGCGAACGGTCGCTGAACTGCTCGCCGCACTCGCGTCGGAGACTCGGCCTCTCGCGATCGTGATCGATTCGCTCGACGAGGCAGTGGAGGGAGAGGCGTCAAAGATCGCCGCGGAAATCGTCCGGCCGCTGGCAAAGAACAAGCGGATTAAGGTGATCGTGGCCACGCGCCGCCATCCGGCGCGCGACGGCAGCGCGAATGCCGAGCCGACGGATCTGATCGAGCAGCTCGGCGTCGGCACGAAGGACGCGAACGCCCTCGTGCTCGACGCCGCGAAGGACCGTGTCATCGACATCCGCGCGTACGCCGCGGCGCGGCTCATGGCCACGGCGGAGCCCGAGAACGAGTCGCCGTACCGCGACGACCCGACGCTGGCCGATCGCCTGGCGAAGCGGATCGCCGAGGCGGCGAACACTTCGTTCCTAGTCGCCGCGGTGACGGCGCGGTCGTTCGCGAAGCAGGAGCAGGCCGTCGATCCTGACACGCAAGCCGTCGATTTGCCGACCGAGGCTGGCGAGGCGCTGGGCCAGTACATCAAGCGCCTGCCCGATCCCGCGGTCGCCGTCGACATCCTCCGACCCCTCGCTTGGGCGTATGGAGCGGGACTGCCGTGGGGCTCGTTATGGGCGCCGATCGCGAGCGCGCTCGCTGGAAAGAAGTACGACGACGAAGCCGTTGCCAAAGTGCTCGATTGGGCGAGCGATCTGATCGTCGAGACGGTCGCGGATGGCGAGCCCGTATACCGCCTCTTCCACGAGGCGCTGGCCGAATATCTCCGGCGCGATGGCCTGCCCTGGGTCGTGCATCCGGCGTTCGCGGAGGTGATCGAGGCGACGCTCGACCGCTCTTCGCTGGGAAGCGCGTCTTCTTATGCGCTCGCGCACCTGGTGAGTCATCTCCTGCCGAGCTTCCGGTTCGACCAGATCTACGACCTCATTACGGATCCGGAATGGGAGCGCGCGAAACGGATGCGCTTCGGGGACTCGACGCGCTTCCTCAGTGACATCGACTTCGCAGTGGCCTACATGTTCATGGAAAGCACCAGTCCGACTGCTCGTCTCGTCGGCGCATGCACCGTGTACGGCCGGATGATGGCCGTGGCGCCGGCGATCATCGTCGGCGTCCTGGCGCGTGCCGGGCAAGTGCATCGCGCAGAGCTGATGGCGAACAACATCGAGTTCGCCGTCGATCGATGCCAGGCCTACACGCTCATCGCACCTGTGTTCGCGGCCGACGGCGATCACGCCGGCGCGAAGCGTTGTCTCGTCGAAGCGACGCGCGCGATCTCCGCGATCGACTCGACGCACGCCGCGATGGCGTGGTCGTGGGTGGCGACGGTAGCCGTCGAGTGCGGATTCCGCGATGTCGCGGCGAAAGCCTGCGCAAGTGCCGTCGCCGCGGTCGAAGCGCTGGACGCACAAGCGTGGGGGTTTCACAACGCGGTCTTCTGGGCAGGGCTCGCCGCTCGGAAAGCCGGTGATGGACGCGCGAGAGAAGCACTGCGATTGCTCTTTGCGATGGACCAGAGTCCTCCGGGCCGCAATCAGTCTCTCCAGGCAGCCGCGGTCCTCGGTCTGACCGAGCCGCTCCGGACGATCTGGCAGAGAGCCATCGAGGACGATGGCCCCGACCTCGTGCGCCCAGGCAATATTGCGCTCGCACTCGCCGACGCCGGCATGAAGGAGGAGCTGGAACAACTCTTCGAAGTCGAAGCGAAGCGGGGAGGGCCGCGTGGCGAGGAGGATGCGCAGAAGCGCTACGCGTGGGCACTCGCTCTCAACGGGGACCTCGAGGATGCGATCGCGCACATCATCACCATCGAGGATGTGGAAGAGCGAGTGCGAGCACTGCAGCGCGTCGGCGCCATTGCGGTCGATCAAAGGCGCGACGACATCATCGCTGCGGTGAAGAGGCTTGCGACGAAGATTCCGCGAACGAGCGAATGGCGCGTGCAGACTCTCCTCGCCGACGTCTTCTTCACTCTCGGCGACCGGCAGGAAGCCATTCGCGTGGCCGAAGACGTCATCCGGCAGGAGATTGTTCCGACTGAGACGAATACTGTCGTGTTCCGTAAACAAACGCTGCTGAACGCGTTCTCCAACCTCTGGAAGCGCCTGATCCGGCGCGGCAAGTCCGGACGACGGTCTTTGCAGACGAGCATCGGGTCGCTGGAGGACGTCGCCATCGCGACCGAAGTCTTCCGATTGGTCGACGCCGGCCAGATGGATGAAGCGATGCAGCGTCTCACGGAGATCCGGGTTCCGCGGCGCCGATGGGAAGTGCGCAAGCGCATCGCCGAGAAGACCGCGGCGTCGCCGACGATGAGCTTCTGGCGCGACGCGCTGCGCGAGGCGCGCTTCGTCGGCGAGCCGTCGGTCCGCGAGACGGTGGCCGGCATGGCGGCACGGATGAGGGACGATGCTCTGCGGCAGAGTCTCCTCGCCGAAGTGCGGCGGATCAACGTCCGGTGGATCGAAGCCGGTTTCGCGGAAAATTACGAGTCCATCCGCGGCTCACTCCGATCGGGTCCGGAGCGCACGAGGCTGCTCGAAGGACTGATGGTGCTCAAGACGCGAAAGTCGCTGCTCAAGAGCGTCCCCACGATCGACCTGAAGTGGTGGAGCGCGACGGAGGTCAAGGAGCTCGTCGACTCCGGCAGCGAAGGAAAGCGCGCGTTTGCGCTTGCCCTGATGGAGAGCAATCCCGCGCTCGCGAGATTCCAGGTCGTGCTGAACATGATCCAGACCTCGCTCAGCGCGTTCGAGCAATACCACGCGCTTCGCGTCATGCTCTCGATCGTTCCCAAACTAGGCACAAGGCAGCGGGAGCGCCTTCTGGGCGTTCTCGCCGCCGAGCGGCAGCGCCACATTCAGCCCGGCACGGACCGCGAGAAGCTCGCACGCGACGTCGAGTCCGCGATCGAGGCAGATCGAGCCGCGGCTACTTCACGCGATTCCGAATCTTTTGGAAGTGCGTCGCCTTGATCGCGACGTCGGCGGCACTCGCGTCGGGCCAACCTCCGGTCACCGCGGAATCGGCCGTTGTTGCCACAACGGCATCGATGTTCGCGAAGTGTTCGCAGAGTCAGCCTACGGCCATGTTAGGACATCCCTGGACATCCATAGACGCTCGTAAACCACTCAAACCACCTACATCCTCGAATGCCACGGCGGGGTCTCTAGTTTACACCTTGAGCTCAGCCGGTTCGAGTCCGCTATCGCCTACCAACTCCCCCTCAATGCCGCACCGCGCGTTTCCTCGCGACCGCGCACGTATCCACCAGCACCGACACGTTGTTCGATCCCCAATTTGGGACCGCTACGCCGGGGCGGCCGTTGAATGAGGCGGTGGCGATGCCCCAGGGGGTGGTGCCTACCGGGTTTGACATCGGGCTCTTGAACGTTCCGTCGCCTTTGCCTAGGAGGATCGAAACGCTGTTGCTCGACTGATCGGCGGTGACTACGTCGATTCTTCCGTCGAGGTCGAAATCGCCGATGGCGATGGCGGTTGGGGTGATTCCGGACGGGTATTGGACCTCGGGGGCGAACGTTCCGTTGCCTTTGTTGATCAGGATCGAGACGGTGGTGGAGACTCCCGTCGCCAGGTCGGTCTTGCCGTCGCCGTTGAAATCGCCCGCTGTAATTGAATTCGCAGGGCCGTTGATCGGGTACGTCACTGCCGTTCCGAACGTCCCGTCGCCGTTGTTCAGGAGAACGGAGACCGACCTGCCGGTGAGATTCGAAGTGGCGACGTCGATCTTGCCGTCGCCGTTGAAGTCGGCTGCAACGATGTCGCGCGGCACGCTGCCCCCGACGGCAAACAGCTTCGATGCGCCGAAGCTCCCATCGCCGTTGCCGAAACGAATCGAGATGTTGTCCTCGTTCGCCTCGAGCATCGCCAGATCGGGCTTGCTGTCGCCATTGAAGTCAGCGACCGTGAGTCCGTAGAGATCGTCGGCTTCCGAGACCGTGAATCGGTTTACGGCAAAGGTTCCATCGCCATTGCCGAGGAGGATGGCCAGGACCGTGGCCTCGTTGGTCACGGCGACGTCGAGCTTGCCGTCGTGGTTGAAATCGCCGGACGCCATTGCCCAAACGAACGGAATCGTCGTGACCGTGCTGACCCCGGAGCCGAACGTTCCATCGCGGTTCCCTGGAAAGAAGATGACGTTGCCGCTGCTCTCGTCGACTCCGGCGAGAAGGTCGGTGATTCCATCGCCATCAAAATCGGCAGTGATGACGGCGCGCGGCTTGCCGGGGATCGTGTAATTCGTGCGGGTGAAGTTGGGACACTGTGCGGAGATCGGAGCGGCGAATGCGAAAAGCGCGATTAGCCCTGCGAAGGCTCTTCTCATCCATCGATCTTAGCGGGTGACCAACGGGAATCGCACGAGAATCTTGCCGCGAGAACCCGGTCACCTCATCGCGTCAGCCTGCTCCCACCATCGCTTGGCGTTTACTCCCATCACGAGGAGCCATAGCACCAGCAAAAGCTCTCCCACATCCAATATCAGAAGGTAACGGAAGTACTGTGTCGCGAAGGGTGGCCATAGAAAAGTCATCCCGACCGCACAGGAAATCGCCATTAGCACGCCGAGAATCCGAGGGAGGAAGGTCGACTTGTAAACGAGGTAGCCGATTGTGAGGTTGTAGAAGCCGAAGAAGACCAGGCTGATGCCGTATGTCGCGGCATAGAGTTTGAGCGACAGGTAGGCGAGGGAGTGCAACTGGGCGGGGTTGAAGGTGCCGAGGTAGGGGTCGGGGGTTAGGACGATGAGGGGAGCGAGCTCGAAGAGGCATGCGAAGGCTTGCGTCGCGCATCCCATCAGGCTGAAGAATGCGGCAAGCATTGAGATGTTCCGGCTCACTGGTTTCATGAGGTCGTACATCAGCGCGGTGAAGAGGATGTAGATGGCGACGACGAGGAGGTCGCCGGCGAATGCGAGGCGGAACATCGGCTCGTGGGCCATCATGTTCGCCGCGGTGGTTGCGGCGTCGCCTTTGATGACGTAACGGGCGCGGACGTACATGGCCAGGCCTCCGGTCGGGAGCATGAGCAGGTAACAGAGGCCGGCGATTCTGGCTTTTAGTCGGGGGGATGATTCTGTAATCGCTGTTGTCATTTGCTTTTTATGCCCCTCATCCGGCTTCGCCACCTTCTCCCCACAAAAAGCGTGGGGAGAAGGCGCTCGAATGGGGGAGGACTCTCTATCAATTTCATGGAAGCGAAAATACCGGCTAAGGTTAGCGGCGAGGGGAACGACGGGACATGACGCGCGGTATCAAAGGCTTGGCCGCAGGTTGCGCGGAGCTTCGAAGACATGGGTAACCCGACGATTTCTGCTGGCTATCCGAAGGCGCTGCTGGATTTCGCGGTGTCGCGCGGCGCGGACCGGGAGACGCTGATCGCGCGGTCACACATTCATCCGGACGAGCTTCGGAATCAGGACAACCGCGTTCGCCTGGCGAATTACATTGCCCTGATCGACGCGGGAATCGAGTTGTGTAATGAACCGGCTCTGTCGCTGTTGTTCGGCGAGGCGGTGAAGATGACGGACATTTCCATCGTTGGGCTGATGGGACAGGTGGCCGGGAACAGCGAGGAGTCGCGCCGGCAAATGAGCCGTTATGGGCGGCTCGCGCTCGATGAAGATGACGGTGATTCCGTGGATCTCATGGAAGTCGTCCGCGATGGCAATGATCTTTGCCTGCGATCGACGAGCCGGCTCTATGTCGAGAATCCTCATCTCACGGAGGCCGCGTTCGCGCGCTGTGTCTGCGGTGTGCGGGCGATGATCGCCTCGATGCCGGCGTTGGCGCACATCCGCTTTCCGAAGGCGATTCACTTCACGCACAAAGAGCCAGGCTACCGCGCCGAATACGATCGGATCTTCGGTGTGCCGCTCGTGTTCGAGAGTGACATGAATGCAATCGTGGTCGATGAAGCCTTGATGCAGATGTCGCTGCCGAGTCCGAATCCTTATCTGTCAGAAGTATTGCGAGCGCATGCGGAAGAGTTGCTCGAGACTCTCGAGCGCTCGAAATCGATTCGAGGCCGCGTGGAGAGCCTGCTGATTCCCGGTCTGCACACCGGCCAGACAAACATGGACGCGATCGCCGGGAAACTAGCCCTCAGCCGGCAGACGCTGTTTCGCAAGTTGAAAGCCGAGGGTGTGACGTTCGAGAAAGTGCTCGATGACTTGCGCCACAAACTGGCGATTCACTACCTAAGCGACAAGAAGGCTTCGATACACGAAACGGCGTATCTGGTCGGCTTCTCCGAGCCCGCCGCGTTTTCGCGCGCGTTCAAACGATGGACCGGATCGAGTCCGCGCACGATGAAGCGTTGAGGAGTGCGGGCGTCTTCGCCCGCGGCCATCGAGGCGTCCCGCCTCGATGGTTTGGATCAGGCCTGATATCTGGTCCGATCTCGAGTCTTGGGTAATCACCGTTTCCGAGCCAGCCAGCGAAGGAGCCGCATACTCATCGGTCCGACGACCGGCGTTTGCAGCACGCGTTGCGCTGCATTGGCCAGCATCCACGTGCGTCCCTCCCGGCGGCGCTCCCGGGTAGCCAGTGCATGCAGAAACGCCGACGCGGCGCGGCTTTCGGCGATCGCGTCGATCATCGAATCCATGCGGGAATGCTCATCGATGACGCTTTCATATAACGAGAGCAGCGACTCGTGGAGCGCATCGGACGGCGCTGACTCGCGAATGCGATCCGAGACGCTGCGCGCATCCTCGGCGTCGTACAGCGCGAGCTCCGCGAGTATCGTCTCCGTCGTCAGCGGCTTTTGAAGCGTGCGGATGCCGAAGTTAAGGCGGCGCAGGCGATCGAAGCCGGTCGAGCGAACCATGCCGCCGAGGCCGGAGTCGCTGCAGAGAATGACGGCGAGTCCGCAGGCCATCGCTTCCATCGCGCATTTCGCTTTGGCAAACGCGAGGTCGTACCTGCCCAGCATCGCTTCCGGATGTTCCTCGGCAGTACCAGCTGCAGCACCGACGACATCGAGCTCGATGGACGCTCGCCGGCAAGCCGCACGGATCGCCGGCAGAAACGTCAGCTCGTGCGCGAGATTGCCGAAGACCACCGCGCGGCGCGGCCGGTCGGGAAGCGGATCGCGTTGGCGGAAGGTGCTCGTATCGACGGTGTTGAGCAGCACGGAGATTTGATCGGGCGCGATCCCTTCGCGCGTCACGAGGCGGTCGGCGCACGTATCGTCAACGGCGACGTAGCGGAGGATGCGCGGAAATCGCGGCGTGGTGCGCCCGAGGTCTTCCCAGCCGTGGCAAACGAAGATCGCGGGAGTGGCCGGAAAGTGGAGCAGAGCGGCCATCGTTTCGATCGCGCTGTCGCCGTGAATGATGTCGACCGGCGCGGTGATCGTATTCAAATCATCGACGACGGGAACGGTCAGCGCATTGAGCTGGCGCGCGGCATCGCCGATCTCCGTCCCATAAACAACCGGCGAATGCCCTCGCGCGAGCAGCCACGACGCGAGATCGCGCTCGTAACTCTGCACGCCGCCGATCGCGCCGAGCGAGTGGCCGGCGATCAGAACGCGCATGAGCGCTTTTCCACCGCGGCACGCAACGCGTCGCGCAGCGGAAGCATGTGCTCGCGGCGGCGGATGACTTGCGCGTATCGATGCGCTGCCACGCGCTCCTCGCCGTAACGTTCGTAAAGCGGCGGTTCGTCGCCGCCCGCGGCCGTCCAATCTGCGATCGGATAAATCGCCTCGGTTCGAAAGGCGTCTGCACCATGCCGCGACAGCATCGCGTCGATGTCGGTCAGCGTAGCCGCTTGCCCGCGCGCCTGTTCCATCTTGGCGGCATGTTCGACGGCATCCAAATTGATCACGATCGCGCCGGAGTCGTTCGCGTGCGGATGATTGACGACGGCGTACTCGTACTGTTTCGTAGCGACGCCGGCCATTTCGATCGCAGCCCCGGCGATGAGGCGGCAAAGATCGTGAACCGGGTTGTAGCCCTCGGCGGCATCGCCAACGATGATCGCCGGCTGATCCTTCTCCAATTCCGCCGCAAGCTCTGCAACGAGCGAGAGGAGCAGCGGCGTGTTCCGCTCCAGGATCATCGCATAGGCCTCGGCATCCGAAAGCCGTCCGAAGATCGCGCCTTTGCGGGCGCCGAGGTCACGCAGAAGGTCCGCCGTCCTGCCGAGACGTGCATCGGAAGAATGCGCCGAAGCGTCAGTCAGGACATGGACGACCGGTTTGTTCCGGGAAATCCAACCATGAAGGAGAAGTTCGTGACCTGGGTGAGCGACGAGTAGATGGGGCATCAAGCGGAACGAAATTATAACGCGAGTGCGGCAACATCGTTTTCGGCGAGGCCCGCCTCAGGGTTGTGCTTCTCCGATCGCTGCATCGAGCGGACGCACGCGTCGCGACTTGAGATAGCGGAATGGATGAACGAACTGGCCAATCAGCGTCTCGGGGACATCCATTCCGGACACGCCGTATTGACGCGCTGTCGTCGAAGAGCGGACGAACGTTCCGAACATTGCATCCCAGAGCGAGAAGACACGGCCGTAGTTTCCGTTGTATTCGCGCTCGTCCGTCGAATGATGGATCTTGTGAAAAACGGGGCTGACAAACAATCCGTGAATCGCTCCGAAGGACCAGTTCAGGCGGGCATGCTGAAGCGTCTCGCTGAATAGCTGAAGGAAAAGCAGCGGCAGCCATAAACGCTGGGGAACACCGAGGAGAAATGCGGGGATGATCATCAAAACGCCGCTGAATAACTGTTCGACCGCGTGAATCCGGTTGGCGCTGAGGAACGTCAGGCGCGTTTGTGTGTGATGAACGCTATGGAACGCCCACAACGCCGGTATGGCGTGCAGCAACCGGTGGCTCCAATAGTTCAGAAAATCCATCGCAATCCAATAGACGATGACCGAGATGGCCGGTGGTAATGACGACAGCAATCCAACCCGCGCGAACTGCAGGCGCGGCGACAGGAATGAAAAGAGCGGCATGACGAGGATGTTGTAGATGCTGCACTTGTAGAAGACGGCGTACGCGAGGTCATTGAGCGCGTTCCGCGAGGCATACACGCTCAGATCGTCTTGCTGCCTCAGTTCGGTGGCCACGATCACCAGCGCGCAGACGGCATACACACCGAGTCCGGTCAGCGTCGAGACGACGAGCTCGCGGAGAAACGGATGGCGGGCCAGAAGGTCAAGCATGGATGGCGATCCTTGCCGGAACGATCGACGATCCGTGGAGTAGCGATGAGGTAAGAGTGCGCAAAAGAGAAAGGGATGGAACCCCGTTCCAACGAAACGCGGCGCCGATGGTCAGCGCCGCCACGCGGCCGAGATAATTGCGGCTGGCGTTGCGGGCGATTTCCCGTCCGTCGAGCACTGCATAGGCATAGTTCGTCAGCCAATTGCCGGGAACCGTTCCGAGCCGCTCTTTGAGCATGTCGTTGATTTCAACGTGTGCGCTCAATGGCGCGGTGAAAGTCTTGGTAGCGGGATGGAAGCGCGAGGCCGCAAGTTTCACCGGGATATGGGCGAAATGAGCCCCGCGGGCGGCCAGGCGCAACCAATACTCGTAGTCCATACAGTAATTGAGACTGCCATCGAACGGCCCGAATCTCTCCAGCACTCTGCGGCGAAAAAACACAGCAGGCTGACAGAGGAAACAGATCAGTTCTAGACGTTCCGGCGACCACGCTTCGGTCGGGTAGCGATCAATGAAACCATCGTTACAATCGATTAAGTCGCCCTCGCCGTATACAACGTCCACTGAGGGGTCTGCCTCGAAAGCGGCGACCGCGGCAGCAAGGGCGCCGTCGTAGTAGACGTCGTCAGAGTTCAGATAGGCGAGGATCTCGCCGCCGGCTCTCGCCAGCCCGGCATTGATCGCGGCCGATTGTCCGCCGTCCGGACCGGTCGAAAAGGAGATGCGATCACGCCATCGCTCCAGAATTTCGAGCGTTCCATCGGTGCTCCCGCCGTCCATGACGATGTGCTCGATCTCGCCGGTGAGACGGCCGCGGTTCTGCCGCCAGACGCTCTGAAGCGTCCGCTCGATGAACTGCCCCTGTTGCAATGAGGGCGTGACGATGGACACGCGCATGCCGCATCGATTGTAGCAAGGAGTGCGGTCGTCTCGACCGCGGGCACTCGGGCGTCCCGCCCAAGTGCGTCTACTCAACGAAGGATGCAACCGAAGCTCCACGCAAACCCCTTCATCGCCGCGCCATCAAATCATCAACCTCGCGCGCAAGATCCTCGAGATAGTCGTCGCCCTTCGGATGATGCGTCAACGCAACGAGCACATACCGTCGTTTTGGACCTTCGATGATCGCTGAGTCGTGCAGCCAATCCTGATACGTTCCCCACTTGCGAAGGATCGTCAGGCCTCGTCCCGTAAGCGCTTTGACGAATTTATGGTCGTCGTGCGGAATATCGGGCGAGAGGAAAATCGCCCGCATTTTCTGCGACGCGGCAGGCGAGACGAGTTGATCGCGCGACAGCAGCCAGTAGAAACGAAGAAGCTGGCGCACGGTGGCCGCGTGGGAGTGGTTGGCGACAGGATCGCCAATGCGTTCGCTGTTCGGCCCGTAGTGTTTGCCCACCCAGATACCGCCGCCGTGCGCCGCGTCATAAAAACCCTGGTCATTGAGCACCTGCTGAATTTCGCGCAATCCCATCGCCCGCGAATATTTCGCAGCCATCTCATTGCTGGAAGCTTTGATCATCAACCCCAGCTCATGCTCCGTCGCCGCATCCATCTGTGCCGCGGCGTCAGGATGCAATTGAAAATAGGCAAGCAGAATCCCCACTTTCGCGACGCTTGCCGCGTACTCGATTCGATCGGGATGAATCATCGCCAGCCGCAGCCGGTTCAAATCGAGCACGCCAACGGCGGTCTGTTCGGTGGTCATGCCGTACTTTGCGCGCAATCGCGAATCGATCGCCTCGACGCGCGCTTGTAATCGGCGATCGGTTGGCGTGTTGTAGTCGAGCACGAAGTTCTCCGGCGTGACACGCGGACGATGAGCTGCCGAGGTGCATGCGATCAGGAGCGCGCAACCGACGGCGAAGGAGAGAGCGACTCGAAGGTTCACGGGGCGAAGGATAACCGGGGCGCCTGGTTTTTCTTACGCCGATCGCGAACGCCCGACCGACTGCCCGTGTTCTTCAAGGAAAGGGAGAACTGATGACAACCGCCGAACTGCTGACATCCACCGCGGTAACGATCGCACCGATTCCACAGTCATTCCTCGACCGCGTCCGCCTCGAAGGCATCGACGACCTCGGGCAACCGGTCAAGCGTCTCGTGGCCGAAGGCGGAGAGCCTTGCCGCGATGTTCTGCGCCGCGCAAAGGCGGGGGAGGAGCTGATCCTCGCGAGCTTCACGCCATTCAGCAAGCCGGGTCCGTACAAGGAATACGGTCCGGTTTTCGTACGGGCAAACGCAGACAGCGAACCCGTTCGGCGAGATGTACTTCCACCGGCCGGCTCTCCCGCCGATTATCTGCGCGAGCAGTTTGTCATTCGCGCGTATTCAGTCGATGAGGAGATCATCGATGCAATCATGGTCAGCGCCCCAGCGCTCGAGGAGACCGTCGATCGCCTCTTCCAATCGCCCGGCACGGCATTCCTGCACGTCCGTTTTCCGACATACGGCTGCTTCGCCATGCGCATTGATCGTGCGCATGACGAAGCGTGAGCGGTTCCACGAGGCCTATTTTGCTTTGTGCTGACTGATTGAACATGCGTCGACAATCTTCGTTGGATCGACCGCTTCACTGTCGACCTGTTCCGCGGTGATTTTTCCTTCTTTGTCGATCAGGAACGTGGCCCGGCGCGCTGACGCCATTGTGGCGCCGCCGATGTGATACTCCTTTTCCAGTCCATACGCTTTGATCGCTTTGGCGTCCATGTCGCCGAGGATCGGGAAGGTGATGCCGTTCTGCATGGCAAAGGCGTGGTTTGCGAAGGGGCTGTCAATGCTCACACCCAGGACCTGGGTGTCTGAGCCTTCCATTTTGGCCATGCTGGCCTGGAAGGCTTTCATTTCCTGCGTTCAGCCACCGGTGAACGCGAAGACGAAGAACGCCAGCGCCACCTGCTTCTTGCCCTTGAAGTCGTGCAGCGAAACCGGCTTGACCTTCTGCCCGTCGTACTCGACCAGCGTAAAGTCCGGCGCCACGTCGCCTACTTTGATCTTGAGCGGCTCCGCCTCTTTTTTCTTTTCCTGCCCGAAGCCCGCCGCTCCTGACAAACAGAGCGCGGTCACCAGCAGGATTCCCACAACACGATGTCGCATGTGAACCTCCTTCGCGTTTGCACGGATTAGATTACTCCTGTTCCGCAGGTTGCAAAACGGAATCGGCACTTCGAGTTTGCGCCGCAAAATGGAGTCAGCGATTCCAAAAATCCGATTTCTGTGCTCTACGCCAGCCTTCGCCTGACAACGATCAGCGTCACGTCGTCATCTGGCGCGCCGCCGGTTCCTTGCCATTCCTTCACATCGTTAATGATGCGCGTAGCAAGCGCAGTGGCGTCGTCGCTGGCGTGGATCGTGATCGTCGTCTGCAAACGCTCGTCACCCCACATTCCGGCGTCGCGGTTCGTGGTTTCCGTGACGCCGTCGGTGTAGAGGACGAGCGTGTCGCCGGGAGCGAATTGGCGGGTGAGCTCTTCGTAGCGGGCGTCTCGGAATCGCCCAAGCACCACGCCAGCCGCGACGACCTCGGCGGACGTTTCGCCGTGACGAAGAATCGGCGGCGGGTGGCCCGCGGACGCGACGACGAGTTTGCCGTCTGCGGGATCGATGTGGACGTACGCGGCGGTGATGAACTGCCGCTCCAGCCGGCCGCAGAAAAGCGTGTTGAGTGCGGCGAGGATGCGCGCCGGCGACGACGCATTTTCGATCTGGGTCGCCAGCGCGATCTTCAGCATGGAGGCCACGAGCGCGGCGGGCACACCGTGGCCGGAGACGTCGGCAATGAAGATGCCGAGGGTGCCGTCTGCGAGCTCGATGAAATCGTAGAAATCGCCGGCGACTTCGGAAGCGGGCATGTAGACCGTCGCCACGTCGAGACCGGCGAGACTCGGATTCGTACGCGGCAGCGCCGCCAGTTGGATCGTTCGCGCCGTGGCCAGCTCGCTTTCGACGGCGACGAGCCGCTGCTGCGCGCGCGTCCCTTCCCGCATCGTCGTGATGATGATCGCCAGCATCAGGAAGAGAAAGCCTGTCGGTTCGCGCGTCAGGCCGTGGGGATCGCCGATCCAGCGAAAATGTTCATTGAGCACGAATGCTGTAAAGATCAAGGCCCCGATGCGCACGAGACCCCAGCTCCGTTTCTCGTCACCGGGCGCGAGAAGGTCGATTGTGAGGACTGCGATCAGGACGAGGACGAGCGCGTTAATGACCGGGTTGAGCGAGTACGGCGAACGGAACGCGATCTCGATCGGAATGGCCACAACAGCGCAGATCGCGAGCGCGGTGGCGACGATCCGATGCAACGCAGTCCGCCGGCCCTGACTGAACGACTTGAACAACAGCGCCGCCGGAATCGGCACGAGGTACTCGAACGCGGAGCGCAAATAGGGAGCCAGGGCGGGTGTTCCGAGAGCAGGCCAAAGGACGCCGTGTTGAAGCCGAGCCGGACCCCGTAGGCGATAGCGAAAAGTCCGGTGTAAAGAAACGATCGCCGCGCGTTGCGCGCGCTGAGCGCCCCGAGGAGCAGCATTCCCGCGCCCATCGTGCAGAGCACAACCGCGATGACGATCGCAATCGTGTCGGCGCGGAAGGTGGCGAGGATTTCGGAGGCGGTGGGTGGCATTCGGGCAACGGTGATGATAAGGCAGTGGATTGGTTGGTTAGTGGATTAGGACGTGATCAGGAGTTCCCTTCCTTAGTGTCTCGATCGGTAATCGTTCCATCGCCACCGCCATGACAGAATGTCCATTCCATCGATTCAGGTGTTGAGGCGTCCCAGCCAGGAGATCTCTATGAAGCGTTTCATCATCACGATCCTCGTTCTTCTCTCACCATTCGCGCTTGCAGCGCAGAAAGCGGACAAGCCTCTCACCCAACTTCCCTACACGCCGAGCCTCGACGTCAAGGCGATCGATAAGTCGGTCGAGCCTTGCAACGACTTCTATCAGTACTCCTGCGGGAACTGGATGATCGCGAATCCGATACCGCCGGATCAGGCTTCGTGGAGTGTTTACGGGAAGGTTGGGGATGACAATGCGCACTATCTTTGGGGCATTCTCGAGGACGCGGCGAAGCCTTCGGTGGGGCGGACGAAGGCGCAGGCGGAGATCGGGGATTACTTTGCGTCGTGCATGAACGAGGACGCGATCGATAAGCTTGGGGCGGCGCCGATCGAGCCGTTGTTGAAGAAGATCGATGCGATGAAGTCGTCGAGCGAGCTTGCTACCGTCCTCGGCGAGGCGAAGCGCGATTCGTCGCCTTACTACTTTGGGACGAACTGGCTTTTCCGGTCGGGGTCGACGCAGGATCTTGCCGACGCGAGCAAGGTGATCGCTGAAATCGACGCGGGCGGCCTCGGGCTTCCCGATCGCGACTACTACACGAAGATTGACGACAAGTCGAAAGCGATTCGCGAAAAGTACGCGAATCATGTCGCGGCGATGTTTGAGCTCCTCGGCGAGGAGAAGGCGGCGGCTGCGAATGACGCGAAGACGGTTCTGACGATTGAGACTGCGCTGGCCGAGGGGTCGATGACGCGGGTGGAGAAACGGGATCCGCACAATCTCGATCACAAGATGACGCTCGCGGATCTCGCGAAGATCGCGCCTTCGTTCGATTGGCCGCACTACTTCTCAATCCTCGGGCTTCCGAAGGTTGGTTCGCTCAACGTTGCGCAGCCGAAGTTCTTCGCGGCGGTCGAGACGGAGATCAAGAACGTTCCGCTTGCGGATTGGAAGACGTACCTGCGCTGGCATGCGATCCACGCTCACGCGCAGTATTTGTCGTCGGAGTTCGTGGCCGAGGATTTCAATTTTTATCGGAAGACGCTGCGGGGCGTGACGGAGATGCCGCCGCGGTGGAAGACCTGCGTGCGTCTCGTCGATCACGATCTCGCCGACGCCCTCGGGCAGGAGTTTGTCCGCCGCACGTTTACTGCGCAGACGCGCCAGAAGACGATCGAGATGACCGTCCGCATCGAGAAGGCGATGGCGCAGGAGATCGCGTCGCTCGACTGGATGACGGATACGACGAAGAAGCATGCGCTCGAAAAGCTTCATGCGATCGCGAACAAGGTTGGGTATCCGGAGAAGTGGCGCGACTACTCGTCAATCCAGCTCAAGCCTAATGATTTCTACGGCAACGTCGCGCACTCCGCGGCGTGGGCGAGCGACCGTGATTTCGAGAAGATCGGCAAGCCGGTCAATCGCGAGGAGTGGTTCTTATCCGCGCCGACGGTCAACGCCTGGTATAACGCGCAGCTCAACGACATCAACTTCCCCGCCGGCGTGCTG
>DATAMS010000681.1:0-13509 GCA_036260495.1 Thermoanaerobaculia bacterium | reverse complement strand
CCTGGCTGCTGCTGTTCAACGTTGAGATACCGGATCCGGCGTCACACGGCTTCCAACTTCTGCACACGACAGCCGTTCCATTCGAGAAGACAGACGAGCGCTATTGGCTGTACGCTCCCATGCGATGACCAAACTACTCATCCTGAGCGAACACGACGTCGAGCGCCTTCTGACGATGCGCGAATGCATCGCGGTGATGGAAGAAGCTCTAAGCGCGCTGGCGCGTGGCGAGGTCCACAACCCGCTGCGAAGCATGATCCGCGGCGACGGGGCGAAAGGGATCCTCGGCCTGATGCCCGCGTATCGCGGCGGATCGCAACCGCACTACGGCCTCAAAGAAGTCTGCGTCTTCCCCGGCAACCCCGCCATCGGACTCGATACTCACCTCGGCGGCGTGCTCCTCCACAGCGGCGAGACCGGCCAACTGCTGGCGGTCATGAACGCCTCGGCAATCACCGCGATCCGAACCGCTGCGGTGTCGGCGGTGGCCACGAAGCTGCTGGCCCGCGAAGACGCCCGGACGCTGGCCATCATCGGCGCCGGCGTTCAGGCGAAAACGCATCTGGAAGCGATCCCGCTGGTGCGCAATATTAATGATGTGCGGATCGTCAGCCGGACGCCTGCGAAAGCTGCTGCGCTGGCGGGAACGAGTGCCCGCGTCGTCGATTCGGTCGAAGAGGCCGTTCGCGGAGCGGACATCATCGTGACCGCAACGAGCTCGCGCGAGCCGATCCTGAAGCGTGAGTGGCTCGCGGACGGCGTCCACATCAATGCCGTTGGTTCCAGCATCGCCGTCGCGCGTGAGCTCGACGGCGCGTCGGTTGCTGCCTCGTCGCTCTTCGTCGATCGCCGCGAGTCGACCATCAACGAGGCTGGCGACTATCTTTTCGCGCTGCGGGAGGGAGCGATCGGCGAAGATCACATCCGAGCCGAGATCGGCGACCTCCTCATCGGAAAGGCGAAGGGGCGATCGTCTGACGCTGAGATCACCCTCTTCAAGTCGTTGGGGCTCGCGGTCGAAGACCTCGCATCGGCGCAGTTCCTGTTTGAGAAGGCTTCGCGCGAAAAGGTTGGAAGCTGGGTCGATTTCTAAGATATTACCGCCGGCAAGGAGCCGTTTGCTGCCCCGCGGAATACACTGTTCCGGAGTGCCGTTAGGTCGCCGGCAGGCTTGACAAAGTCTGCGACCCTCGCTTAGAGTGCGCGGGTTTTTCCCCCAGCGGGAGTTCTCTCTCGCTCCACGTGTCTTCAGAAGGATAGGTAGAATGCCAACGATCAACCAACTCGTCAGTGCAGGGCGCGACAAGGTCGCGTACAAGACCAAGTCGCCGGCGCTGCAGTCGAGCCCGCAGAAGCGTGGCGTTTGCACGCGTGTCTATACCTCGACCCCGAAGAAGCCGAACTCGGCGCTCCGCAAGGTCGCGCGTGTCCGTCTGACGAACGGGATCGAAGTGACCACCTACATCCCCGGCGTCGGCCACAACCTGCAGGAGCACTCGATCGTGCTCATTCGCGGTGGCCGTGTGAAGGATCTGCCGGGAGTTCGTTACCACGTCATCCGCGGCACTCTCGACACCGTCGGCGTTGCCAAGCGGATGCAGAGCCGCTCGAAGTACGGGGCCAAGCGCCCGAAGAAGGGCTAACCAGATGCCGAGACGCCGAGAAGTTCCGAAACGCGAGATCCTGCCGGATCCGGTCTACAACAGCCAGCTCGTGACCAAGTTCATCAACTCCCTGATGTCGCAGGGGAGGAAATCGGTCGCCGAGCGCGTGTTCTACAGCGCGCTGAAGAAGGTCGAAGACCGGGCCAAGGACGATCCGATCAAGCTCTTCAAGAAGGCAGTCGACAACGTCAAGCCGGCGCTCGAGGTCAAGAGCCGTCGTGTTGGCGGATCGAACTACCAGGTTCCCATCGAAGTCCGGCCGTCGCGCCGTACCGCTCTGGCCATTCGCTGGCTGATCTCGTACGCCAACAGCCGTGGCGAGAAGACGATGATGGACAAGCTGGCCGGCGAGATCATGGATGCCGCAAACAACCGCGGCAACGCCATCAAGAAGAAAGAAGATACGCACAAAATGGCGGAAGCGAACAAAGCGTTCGCTCACTACCGCTGGTAGCTTTGCGAGCAGTTTTGGCTAGTTTTGCTTCGTGAGAATTATTGGTGACGGGTCGCCGTTACCGGATTTCTCAAGCCCGAAGTTGGGCAGTTTCAAACCCCGATTTTTAACTTTCCGTAGCTCCGTCTCGACCGGATAACACAGAACAGGTTCTGCGGTTCCGGACCGAGCAACGGGAAAACAAAGAATGATCACGAGGTGCGCTTCGCGTCTTTATGCGCGAGGCGTACGTCTGCAATCGGCGTCAGCTTTGCCGCCGTTTCGTCGCTCCGGTTAAAAAAGGTAACTCAGTCATGCCACGTCAGGTAGCACTCGAAAAAACGCGAAACATCGGGATCATGGCTCACATCGACGCGGGTAAAACCACGACGACGGAGCGCATCCTCTATTACACGGGCCGGACCCACAAGATCGGCGAAGTGCACGATGGCACTGCGACGATGGACTGGATGGTTCAGGAGCAGGAGCGCGGCATCACCATCACCTCGGCTGCCACCACCGCCATGTGGGGCGACGTCCGCGTCAACATCATCGATACCCCGGGCCACGTCGACTTCACGGTCGAAGTGGAGCGCTCGCTGCGCGTTCTCGACGGCGCGGTCGGCGTTTTCTGCGCTGTCGGCGGTGTCGAGCCGCAGTCGGAGACCGTGTGGCGCCAGGCGGACAAATACGGCGTCCCTCGCATCGCCTTCATCAACAAGATGGACCGCATCGGCGCGAACTTCGAAGCCGTTGTGAACCAGATCCGCACCAAGCTTGGAAAGAACGCGGTTGCTCTTCAGCTCCCCATTGGAGCCGAGGACAAGTTCCGCGGCGTCATCGACCTCGTGTTGATGAAAGCCCTGATCTTCAACGATGAATCACTCGGCGCGAAGTACGAGACGGAAGAGATTCCGGCCGAGCTCCGCGCAGACGCAGAGCATCTCCGCGAGAAGCTCGTCGAGTCGATCGCGGAAACGCACGATGAGCTGCTCGAGAAGTACCTTGCCGGCGAGCCGATTGAGCTGGCCGAGTTGAAGGCCGCGATTCGCGAAGCGACGATCGCGCAGAAGATCACACCTGTGATGTGCGGCTCCGCATTCAAGAACAAAGGCGTTCAACCGCTGCTCGACTCCGTCGTCGATTACCTCCCTTCTCCGTTGGACATCCCGCCGGTCAAGGGTATCGACCCGGACGACGAGTCGCTCATCGAGCGCAAGGCTGCGGACTCTGAGCCGTTCGCCGCGCTCGTCTTCAAGATCATGACCGACCCGTTCGTCGGTCAGCTCGCGTTCTTCCGCGTTTACTCGGGCCATGTCGAGTCAGGCACATCGGTGCTCAACACGACGAAGGGCAACTCCGAGCGCATCGGGCGCCTGCTGCAGATGCATGCGAACAAGCGCGAAGAGATCAAGGAAGTGTGGGCTGGTGACATCGGCGCCGCCGTCGGTCTGCGCAGCGTTACGACCGGCGACACGATCTGCGACCGGGACAAGCCAATCGTCCTCGAGACGATGACGTTCCCGGAGCCGGTCATCGCCGTCGCCATCGAGCCGAAAACCAAAGTCGATCAGGAAAAGATGGGCGTCGCGCTCGCGAAGCTCATGCAGGAAGATCCAACGTTCAAGGTCCACACGGACCCGGAAACGAACCAGACCATCATCCGCGGAATGGGCGAGCTGCACCTCGAGATCATCGTCGATCGCATGGTGCGCGAGTTCGGCGTCGCCGCGAATGTCGGCAAACCGCAGGTTGCGTATCGCGAGGCGATCACGCGCAAGTCGGAAGCCGAGGGCAAGTTCGTGCGGCAGTCGGGCGGTAAAGGCCAGTACGGTCACGTCAAGATGCGCTTCGAGCCGATCCCCGAGGGCGGTTTCGAGTTCGTCAACGAGATCGTTGGTGGCTCGGTTCCGCGCGAGTTCATCAAGCCGACGGAACAGGGAATCAAGGAAGCGCTCGAGCGCGGCATCGTGGCCGGCTATCCGGTGACGGGTGTTCGCGCGATTCTGTACGACGGCTCGTATCACGACGTCGATTCGAGCGAAATGGCGTTCAAGATCGCCGGCTCGATGGCGTTCCAGGAAGGCGCACGCAAGGCGGCTCCGATTCTCAAAGAGCCGATCATGGACGTCGAAGTCGTCACGCCGGAAGACTACGCCGGCGACGTGATGGGCGATCTCTCCCGCCGCCGCGGCCGCATTCAGGCGATGGAAGAGCGCGCAGGCGCCAAGGTCATCAAGGCGCACGTGCCGCTGTCGGAGATGTTTGGTTACGCAACACAAGTGCGGTCGATGTCGCAGGGTCGCGCCAGTTACACGATGCAGTTCCTCGCTTACGAGCCGGCTCCGAAGAGCGTGGCTGACGAAGTGATCGCCAAGTCGGCGGGAACGACACAACGAATTTGAACCGCGTAGGCCGGACTTAGCGGTCCGGGCAACGCAAGAAACTCGAAACGAACAGCAGGAGGTCTCAGGATGGCTAAAGAAAAATTCGATCGCAGCAAGCCTCACGTCAACGTCGGCACGATTGGTCACGTCGACCACGGCAAAACGACCCTGACGGCGGCAATCACCAAGATCCTGGCTTCGAAGGGCACGGCTACGTTTACGTCCTTCGACATGATCGACAAGGCTCCGGAAGAGCGCGAGCGGGGTATCACCATCGCCACCGCACACGTCGAGTACTCGACCGAGAAGCGCCACTATGCGCACGTCGATTGCCCGGGTCACGCTGACTACGTCAAGAACATGATCACGGGAGCCGCGCAGATGGACGGCGCGATCCTCGTGGTGTCCGCTGCTGACGGCCCGATGCCGCAGACGCGCGAGCACATCCTGCTGGCCCGCCAGGTCGGCGTTCCGTACATCGTCGTCGCCCTCAACAAGGTCGACATGGTTGACGATCCGGAGCTCCTCGACCTCGTCGAGCTCGAAGTGCGCGAGCTCCTCAGCTCGTACGACTTCCCCGGCGACGAGATTCCCATCGTCCGCGTTTCGGCGCTCAAGGCTCTCGAGAGCGGCGACGCGAACAGCGAATGGGGCAAGAAGATCATGGAGCTCATGGATGCGGTCGACAGCTACATTCCGCTGCCGGAGCGCGTCATCGACAAGCCCTTCCTGATGCCGGTCGAAGACATCTTCTCGATCTCGGGCCGCGGCACAGTCGTCACCGGCCGTATCGAGCGTGGCATCGTCAAGGTCGGTGAGGAAATCGAGATCGTCGGCATTCGTCCGACCATCAAGAAGGTCGTCACCGGCGTCGAGATGTTCCGCAAGCTGCTCGACCAGGGTCAGGCGGGCGACAACGTCGGTCTTCTGCTCCGCGGTGTGGAGCGCAAGGACGTCGAGCGCGGTCAGGTCTGCTCCAAGCCGGGCTCGATCACACCGCACACGAAGTTCAAAGGCGAGGTCTACATCCTGACGAAGGAAGAGGGCGGCCGTCACACCCCGTTTTTCAACGGCTATCGCCCGCAGTTCTACTTCCGCACGACCGACATCACGGGCATCGCGACGCTGTCCGAGGGTGCGGAGATGGTCATGCCGGGCGACAACACGTCGCTCACGATCGAGCTCATTCACCCGATCGCGATGGAGAAGGGCCTCCGCTTCGCAATTCGTGAAGGCGGCCGTACGGTCGGCGCCGGCACGGTCACGGAAGTCATCGAGTAGTCATTCTGCGTGGGGCGCTCCGAAAAGGGCGCCCCACTTGATCTTTAAGGTACCGAAATCATGATGAACGAAAAGATCCGCATCCGGCTCAAAGCGTATGACTACCGCGTTCTCGACCAGTCGACTTCTGAGATCGTCGACACGGCCAAGCGAACGGGCGCCCGCGTGGCAGGACCGATTCCTCTGCCGACGCAGATTGCGCGTTACACGGTTCTGCGCAGCCCGCACGTGGACAAGAAGTCGCGGGAGCAGTTCGAAATGCGGACGCACAAGCGGCTGCTCGACATCCTCGAGCCGACGACCCAGACGGTCGACGCGCTCATGAAGCTCGAGCTCCCCGCTGGTGTTGACGTCGAGATCAAGGCATTCGGGAAGTAGCAAACACACACGAACCGAAAGGTTCCAAGGTGAACGAAATGGCAATCGAAGGAATCATTGGCAAGAAGGTCGGAATGACCCAGGTGTTTGCCGAGGACGGAGCACTCGTCCCGGTGACGGTCATTCAGGCCGGCCCTTGCCTCGTGGTGCAGAAGAAGACGAGCGAGAAGGATGGCTATGACGCCGTCCAGGTCGGTCTCGTCGAGAAGATCTCCAACCGCCGGATCACCAGCGCGGCGCGCGGGCATTTCGAAAAGGCGGGCGTTCCGCCGGTTCGGACGCTCGTCGAGTTTCCGTATCAGGGCGACGCCAACGTCGGAGACCGCGTGCAGGTCGACATCTTCAAGGCGGGCGACTCGATCGACGTCGTCGGCCAGTCGAAGGGCAAAGGCTTCCAGGGCGTGATGAAGCGTCATCACTTCGCCGGCGGCCGGGCCACGCACGGCTCGATGTTCCATCGCGCTCCCGGCTCGATCGGCGCCTCGGCGTTCCCATCGCGTGTCATGAAAGGCATGCGCATGGGCGGCCGTATGGGCGGCGATCAGGTCACGGTCAAGAATCTCCGCGTCGCCAAAGTCGATGCAGAGAACAACCTGCTCTACATCCGCGGCGCAGTTCCGGGCGGAAAGAACGGCCTCGTCGTCGTTCGCTTCTCCGTGAACGGGAAGCGGGGTGAATAACATGCCGACCATCGACATCAAAGACTGGAACAACAAGAAGGTCGGCTCCGTCGATCTTCCGGAAGCGATCTTCGCCTATCCGTACAAAGAGCATCTCATCCACGAAGCGGTGCGGAATTACCTCGCCTCGCTTCGCCAGGGAACGCACAAGATCAAGAACCGCTCGGAAGTCAGCGGCTCCGGCAAGAAGCCGTTCCGGCAGAAGGGCACCGGCCGCGCACGTCAGGGCGGCAGCCGTCCGCCGACCCATCGTCATGGCGGCACGGTCTTCGGTCCCACTCCTCGCGATTACTCGTACAAGATGAACGCGAAGGAAAAGAAGAACGCGCTGAAGTCGGCGCTCTCGCAGCGGGTCAAGGAAGGGAAGCTGGTCCTTCTCAATGACCTCGCCGTCGATGAAGCAAAGACGCAGGCGCTGGCCGCGAAGTTCACCGGCATCGGCGTCGAAGGGAAAGCGCTTCTCGTCGATTCGTTCGAGAACGCGAACCTGGCGCTGGCGGCCCGCAACAACCCGAAGCTCACGCTCGTCGATGCGCTGCACGTCACCGTGTACGACGTCGTCAACTCACGCTTCGTGGTTCTCAGCCAGGATGCATTGCAGCGGCTGACGGAGGCACTGGAATCATGAATTCGAATCAGATCATCCGGCGCCCGCTCGTCACCGAGAAATCGACGATGATGCGCGAAGCCGGCGACAACATCCTCGCGTTCGAGGTCGACACGAAGGCGAACAAGATCCAGGTCAAGAGCGCGATCGAAGAGCTCTTCAAAGTGAAGGTCGAGGAAGTACGGCTCTTCAACGTCCGCGGCAAGATCAAGCGGATGGGCCGTTATCAGGGCAAGCGCCGCGACTGGCGCAAGGCCTACGTGCGGCTCAAAGCGGGAGAGAAGGCTCCGGACTTCATCGAGGGCGTCTAGCTCCCGAAGGCGATAAACAGAGGACACTATGCCTGTCAAGAATTACAAACCGACGTCTGCCGGCATCCGCTTCCAGACTCATCACACGTTCGATGAGATCACGAAGACGAAGCCGGAGAAGTCGCTGACGAAAGGAAAGCCGAAGACCGGCGGCCGTAACTCGATCGGCCGGATCACTTCGCGCTTCATCGGCGGCGGCCACAAGCAGAAGTATCGCGAGATCGACTTCCGCCGCGAGAAGCACGGCATTCCGGCGAAAGTTGCGGCGATCGAATATGACCCGAACCGCACGGCGCGCATCGCCCTGCTGAACTACGCCGACGGCGAGAAGCGCTACATCCTCGCGCCGAGCGGATTGGAAGTCGGCACGACGATCATGTCCGGTCCCGATGCCGACATCCTCGTCGGCAACTCGCTCCCGCTCTCCAAGATCCCCCTCGGCACGACCATTCACAACATCGAGCTGAAGGAAGGAAAGGGCGGACAGATGGCCCGTTCGGCCGGAACGTTCGCGCAGTTGATGGCGCGCGAAGGCGACTGGGCGACGCTTCGTCTTCCGTCGAGCGAGATGCGCAAGGTTCACGTGCGCTGCTACGCGACGATCGGCCAGGTCGGCAATCTCGAGCACGAGAACGTCTCGATCGGTAAAGCGGGACGCACGCGCCACGCGGGAAAGAAGCCGCACAACCGCGGCGTCTCGATGAACCCTGTCGATCACCCGCTCGGCGGCGGTGAAGGCAAGACCTCGGGCGGCCGTCATCCGGTCACGCCGTGGGGCAAGCCGACCAAAGGCCACAAGACACGCAAGAACAAGCGGACGAACAAGTTCATCGTCAAGCGGAGAACCAAGTAATGGCACGTTCACTCAAGAAAGGCCCGTTCATCGACGGCCACCTGCAGAAGAAGGTCGACACGATGAACCGCGAGCGCGACAAGAAAGTCATCAAGACGTGGTCGCGCCGTTCCACCGTCATTCCGGACATGGTCGGCCACACCATCGCCGTCCACAACGGACGCAAGTTCGTGCCGGTGTACATCTCCGAGAACATGGTCGGCCACAAGCTTGGCGAGTTCGCACAGACACGCACGTTCAAAGGCCACAGCGGCAAGAAAGTCGAAAAGACTGCCAAGCCCGCGGCTAAGTGACACGAGGACCAATCATGGAAGCAACTGCAACTCTCAAGTATCTGAAGATGTCGCCGCAGAAAGTCCGCCTCGTGGCTGACCTGGTGCGGGGCAAGAAGGTCGAGGAAGCTCTCTCGATCCTTCGCTTCACGAAGAAGACGTGCTCGAAGGATCTGGAGAAGCTGGTCCGCTCGGCGGTTGCGAACGCCGAGGTCAAGGAAGCGAATCTCGACACCGACGAGCTGGTCGTCTCGAAGATTTACGTCAACGAGGGGCCGCGCGAGAAGCGCATCCAGCCGGCGCCGATGGGACGTGCCTACCGGATTCAGAAGCGGCAGGCACACGTGACGGTGCATGTGTCGGACGATGTCAAAGCGGTCAACGAGCGGAGCGGCGGCAAAGGCCGCGCCCGCGCAAAGTAACGGAGGCTATCTTGGGTCAGAAGGTCAACCCGTACGGATTTCGGCTTGGTTTCAACAAGACGTGGCACTCCCGCTGGTTTGCGGGGAAGGCCTACGCCGAGACGCTTCATCGTGATCTGAAGCTTCGCGACGATCTGAAGAAGCGCCTGTCCCATGCCGGAGTGTCGGAGATCGACATCGAGCGCACGGCGAACAAGATGCGCATCAACATCTACACCTCGCGGCCGGGCATCATCATCGGACGCAAGGGCGCCGAGGTCGACAAACTGCGCGACGAGCTGCAGAAGATGGTCAACGGCGAGGTGTACATCAACATCCAGGAGATCCAGCGTCCGGAGCTCGACGCACAGTTGGTAGCGGAGAACATCGCCACCCAACTCGAGCGCCGCATCGCCTTCCGGCGCGCGATGAAGAAGGCCATGGAGTCGGCCTTCCGCTTCGGCGCGAAGGGAATCAAGGTCCGCGTGGGCGGACGCCTGAACGGCGCCGAGATCGCCCGCACGGAGTGGTACCAGGATGGCCGGCTTCCGCTGCACACGCTGAAGGCCGACATCGATTACGGCCTGGCGCTGGCCAGAACGACGTACGGCATCATCGGCGTCAAGGTGTGGATTTTCAAAGGCGAAATGGCGAAGGCCAAGTCGCGGAAGCGCCCGCAGTAAGGATTCCGGGCGTCGGGTTTCGGGAGTCGGTAGTCGGAGCTGAGCTCTCCGACCCCCGACCCCCGACCCCCGACTCCCGCACAGGAGAAACCGCATCATGATGATGCCGAAGAAGGTCAAGTTCAGAAAACAGCAGCGCGGACGTCGTCGCGGTATTGCGACTCGTGGTGCGAAGGTGTCGTTCGGCGATTTCGGATTGCAGGCGATGGAAGCGGGCTGGGTTACGGCGCGCCAGATCGAGGCAGCCCGTATCGCGATGACCCGTCACGTCAAGCGCGGCGGAAAGATCTGGATCCGCATTTTCCCGGACAAGCCGATCACGAAGAAGCCGCTCGAGACTCGTATGGGTAAGGGAAAAGGTGCACCGGAAGAATGGGTGTGCGTCATCAAGCCGGCCCGGATCCTTTACGAGATGGAAGGCGTGACGCGCGAGGTTGCTGAAGAAGCGCTTCGCCTGGCCGCGCACAAGCTTCCGATCAAGACACGCTTCGTCACGCGCCTGCAGACGGAGGTGGGTGAATGAAAACGAAAGAGCTTCGCGATAAGAGTCACGACGAGCTTCAGACCCGCGAGCGCGATCTGAGCGAGCAGCTTTACAAGCTTCGCTTTCAGCGCGCCACGGGCCGGATGGAAGCACCGTCGAAGGTCAAACAGGTGCGCCGCGAGATCGCCCGCATCAAAACCCTCCAGGGTGAAAAGGCGAGGGGCTAAGACATGTCAGCAACCGAAGAAACAACCAAAGCAAGCAAGAACGAGCGCACCAAGACCGGCGTCGTCGTGTCGAACAAGATGCAGAAGACCGTCGTCGTCGCCGTCGAGGATCTCGTCAAGCACGGGATGTATCAGAAGTATGTCAGGCACACGAGCAAGTTCCTCGCGCACAACGAGAGCGCCGAGATCAACGTCGGCGATCGCGTAGTCATCGAGGAATCGCGTCCGCTCTCCAAGCGCAAGCGTTGGACCGTGCGCGAGGTCGTGGCGAAGGCGTAGTAATTCGGTTGCCATGTTGCCAGGTTGCCAAGTTGCCCGATAAGAAAGGCAACGCGGCAACCGGGCAACCCGGCAACCTCATGGAGAAACGGCAATGATTCAGATGGGAACTGTCCTACAGGTGGCCGACAACACCGGCGCAAAGAAGATCGCCTGCATCAAGATGCTGGGCGGATCGACTGCCGGCCAGTACGCGCGCCTCGGCGACGTGATTACGGCGTCGGTCAAGGAAGCCTCGCCCGATGGCACCGTCAAGAAAGGCGCCGTCGTGAAGGCAGTCGTCGTCCGCACGGTCAAAGAAAGCCGCCGCCGCGATGGCTCCTACATCAAATTCGATGACAACGCGGCCGTTCTCATCAACGACGCGCGCGAGCCGGTCGGCACACGCGTTTTCGGCCCGGTTGCCCGCGAGCTGCGCGAGCGGAAGTTCATGAAGATCATTTCACTGGCACCAGAGGTCATCTAGAAAACGGTCTCGGCGGTCAGGTCTCGGTTCTCCGACACCCCACACCCGCCCCCCGACACCCGGAGCAAAACAATGTACGGAAATCCGACGAAGCAAAGAGAAATCATTCGCGTCAAACCGCACGTGAAGAAGAACGATCTCGTCCTCGTCCTGTCGGGCAAGGACCGCGGCAAACAGGGCAAAGTGCTGCGCGTGAATGCGACGAAGGGAACTGCCATCGTCGAGCGCGTCAACATGATGAAGAAGCACACCAAGCCCAATCCGCAGAAGAACGTCTCGGGCGGCGTCCTCGAGCGCGAAGCACCGATCAAGCTTTCGAACCTGCAGGTGGTCTGCCCGAGTTGCGGCAAACCAGCCCGCACCGGCACCCATCGCACCGCCGAAGGCGCTGCGCGGTACTGCCGGAAGTGCGATACAGAGATGTAGCAACGGGAGTCGTGGATCGGGAGTCGGGAGTCGGAGCCAGAACATCTCCGACTCCCGACCCCCGAAACGCGACACCCGCAAAGGAAAGCCAATGGCAGCACGACTCAAAGAAAAGTACATGACCGAAGTCCGAAAGAAGATTCAGGACCAGTTCGGGATCAAGAACCCGATGGCGGTTCCGAAGGTCGAGAAGGTCGTCCTCAACATGGGGATGGGCGAAGCGATCTCGAACGCCAAGATCCTGGACAGCGCGGTCGACGAACTGGGCCAGATCACGGGCCAGAAGCCGATCATCACCAAGGCCAAGAAGTCGATCGCCAGTTTCAAGCTGCGCGAGGGACAGGCCATCGGCGCGATGGTGACGCTGCGCGGCGAGAAGATGTACGAGTTCCTCGATCGTCTGATCTCGACGGCGCTGCCGCGCGTTCGTGACTTCCGCGGAGTTCCCTCGAAGTCGTTCGACGGGCGCGGCAACTACACGCTCGGCATCCGCGACCATCTGATCTTCCCCGAGATCGACATCACCAAGGTCGACAAGTCCAAGGGGATGAACATCACCATCGTCACGAACGCGAAGGACGACGATCAGGCTCGTTTCCTCCTCCGCGAGCTCGGTTTGCCCTTCACCAAATAAGAGGAACACATGGCAAAAATCTCGATGATCGTCAAAGCGGAGCGGAAGCCGAAGTTCAAGTCCCGCAAAGTCAATCGCTGCAAACAGTGCGGACGTCCGCGCGGTTTTCTCCGGAAGTTTCAGCTCTGCCGTATCTGCTTCCGGCTGCTTTCGCTCGGCGGCTACATCCCGGGCATCACGAAGGCGAGCTGGTAGTCCGGCTCTCAAGACTGAATAGGAATCACAGGAGTCACGAATGTCGATGACAGACCCAATCGCGGACATGCTCACGCGGATTCGCAATGGAATCCAATCGCATCACGAACGCGTCGAGCTTCCCGCGTCGAAGCTGAAGGTGGAGATCGCCCGCATCCTCAAGACTGAGGGCTTTATCCGCAACTACAACCTCGCTCAGAAAGAAGAGCCGCAGGGAACGCTCCGGATCGAGCTGAAGTACGCTCCGAACGGCGAGCCGGTCATTCACGGCATCGAGCGCATCTCGCGCCCGGGACGCCGCGTTTACCGCAACAAGCAGGAGATCCCGAGCGTGCTCGGCGGCCTCGGCCTGGCCATCGTCTCGACTTCGAAGGGCGTGCTCTCCGGACAGGAAGCCGTCAAGAGCGGCGTCGGCGGCGAAGTTCTCTGCCAGGTTTGGTAGAGAGCAACTAAGGAGATTCCCATGTCGCGAATTGGACGAAAAGAAATCCCGGTGCCGAAAGGCGTCGAAATCAAACACGACAACAACGTCGTGACGGTGAAGGGACCGAAAGGCACGCTTTCCACGCCCGTCGTACAGGGCATCGGCGTGACGATCGAGAACAACGTCGTGCAGTTCACGCGCACCACCGATGACGGCAGAATGCGCGGCTTTCACGGCCTCATGCGCGCGCTCGTGGCGAACAACGTCCGCGGCGTGACCGACGGCTTCAAGCGCGAGCTCGACATCGTCGGCGTCGGCTATCGTGCCGAGGTCAAAGGGAAGGAAGTGGTCTTCCAGCTTGGCTACTCGCATCCCGTGCGGTTCGCCATTCCGGAAGGGATCGAGATCGCCGTCGAGCCGAAGA
>DATAMS010000645.1:0-5515 GCA_036260495.1 Thermoanaerobaculia bacterium | reverse complement strand
GCCGACCGAGATGTACGTGAAGCCCTCGGCTTTCATCCGCTGCGGATCGTAGACGTTGCGCAGATCGATGATCAACGGCTGTTTCAAGAGTTTCTTCACACGCTCGAGTTTCAGCGCGCGGAACTCGTTCCATTCCGTCGCGATTACGAGCGCGTCCGCACCTTCGGCGGTCTCATAGGCATCGCCGCAGTAGGTGACGTTCTCGAAGATCTTCTTCGAATTCTCGATCGCGCCCGGATCGTACGCACGGATCACTGCGCCCATTTCCTGGAGGCCTTTGATCAGCGGAATCGTCGGCGAATCGCGCATGTCATCGGTCTCGGGCTTGAACGCGAGGCCGAGGATTGCGACCGTTTTGCCGCGGACATCGCCGAGTGCATCGACGACTTTGCCGACCATGCGCTGCTTGATGTTCTTGTTGACGCGAAGTACTGCTTCGATGATCTCGAACTCGTAACCGTACTGCCGGGCGATGTCGGCAACGGCGGACGTGTCTTTCGGAAAACAGGAGCCGCCGAATCCTGGACCAGCCTGCAGGAACTTCGGACCGATGCGCGAGTCGAGGCCGATGCCGCGCGCGACATCCTGCACGTCGGCTCCGAGGAGCTCGCACATCACGGCGACTTCGTTGATGAATGAGATCTTGGTGGCCAGGAACCCGTTTGCGGCGTACTTGATCAGCTCCGACGATTCGACATTCGTCACGACGAACGGAATCTCGAGCGAGTGCAGCGGCGCGTAGATCTCTTTCATCAGCGCGATCGACTCTTCGTCGGATGCACCGATGACGACGCGGTCGGGCTTGAGAAAATCTTCGATGGCCGAGCCTTCGCGCAGGAACTCGGGATTCGAGACGACGGACCCTTTGTGGCCGTTGCCCGATTCATCGAGGATGCGCTCGATCAGCCGGCCGGTGCCGATGGGAACGGTCGATTTCGTGATGACGAGCTTCGGCCCGTTCATGTGCTGCGCGATCGTGCGCGCGACATCCTCGACGTAACGAAGGTCGGCGGAGCCGTCGGGCTTCGGCGGCGTGCCGACAGCGATGAAAATGGCGCGGCTGCCGCGGATCGCGTCGGGAAGGTCGGTCGTGAAGCGAAGGCGCTTCTCGTTGACGTTGCGGTTGACGATCGTGTCGAGGCCCGGCTCGTAGATCGGAATCAGGCCGTTGTTGAGCGCTTCGATCTTCTTCGGGTCGATGTCGCAGCAGATGACGTCGTTGCCAAAGTCGGCCAGACCGGCTCCGGTTACGAGCCCGACGTAGCCCGTTCCGATGACTGCAATATCCAACTGGGAGTCCTCCGGAAAATAGTGCGCGAACGCGCGGCGCGAGATCGTATCACGCAGGGAATGCAGCGCTTGTCAACCTCCGAAGAGTGCAAGCGATTCTCTTAGTGCATCGCTGTCATTCCGAACCGGCGAAGCACGGAGAGGAATCCCCTGACGATCGGAATGCACTCGCTTCGGAGGCAGGGGATTTCTCATCGCGCTACACCGCTCCCGCCCGCCCAGCCGCCCCCGCGGTTCCGCCGATTCGAAATGACAGTCGGGCGCTGTAGGAATCAGCGCTGCTAAGGCGGCGGAGCGGTTGACGTGGTCGAGGTTGTCGTTGGGCTCGTTGTCGTCGCGGGCGCGGTGCCGGTGACTGGCGGAACATCCGGCGCTGGCACTTCACTCTTCGGAACGGGAGCTGGAGCAGGAACTGGTTTCACTTCCGGTGGCGGCGCAGCTGAGGGAGTTTTCGACTCCGTGTCGTAGCGCTTCTGAATCCCAGTTTGCTGGCGATTGCGAATCAGCCAGCGAAGGAGTTTCGATTCGTTGATGCCGATGAGGATGTCGTTCACCGACTCGTAGACGGACGGATCGCTGATCAACTTGCCGGCAGTTCCTTCGCCGCGATTCACTTTCGCCACCGTATCGTTGAGCTGTTTCAACAAGCCGGTGAATTCCATGAGTGCCTGATCGCCATAGGCTTTGTCGTTCATCAGGCGCGGCACGAGTCCCTGACCGTTCTGGTAGGAGGCGGTGAGCGCGGCGAGATTCGCGGATGTGACGCGAAGGTTGTCGACGAGCTCGAAGACTTTCTTTTTCCCCTCGGGGTCGTTCAGAAGGGCCGGAATGGTTCCCTGCCCGGTCTTCAGACTTCCTTCCACGCTGGCGACGAGACCCTGCAGCGAGCGCGCGGTGTCCTGCAGCGAACCGGTGAGTTGCGTGGCGTACGCGTCGTCGTACACGAGCTTCCCGACGAGCCCTTTGCCGCTCTCGACGTGCGCGAGGATGGCGTTGGTTTTGTTCAACGTGGTCAGGAAGGTGTCGGTGATGCGCTGTTTCGTCTCCGGCGTCGAGGTCAGCTCGCCGATCAGTCCTTCGCCGCGGTCGACGCGCCCGAGGACGTTTTTCAGCGAGTAGGAGATCTGCACGAAGTTGTCGACGAGATCCTCACCGGATGAAATGAGCTGATCGACGTTCGTCTGCCGCGCCGCAGGAATGAGGGAGCCCGGCTCGACGGCGTCGAACTTGGGACTGCCCGCGGAGATGTCGATGTAACTGTCGCCGCCGAGGAGGCCGAGCTTTTTCAGACGCGCGCGTGAGTCGCTGCGGATACGTTCGGCGTACTTCTTGTCGACCATCAACTCGATGTCGACGTCATGCATCTTCGGGTCGTACGGAAGGGTGATGTCTTTGATGACGCCGACCGTCACACCCGAAATTTTGACCGGATTCCCCTCGGCCAACCCAGTCACGTTGTCGAGCCGGACTTTGTACTCGTTCTTGCGCGAGAAGATCTTCTGCTCCGAGCCGATCAGAAAGATGAAGATCATCAACACGACCATCGTGACTGCGACCAGAAGGCCCACTCGAATCGTTTTTTCTTTCGGTTTGGTTGCCATCGTTTCGTACCGAACGGTTTTCCTTCGTTGTGAGATTTCAGTGAGTCGGCTGCGCGGCTGTGACCGCCGATGCTTTCAGGAACTCGCGCAGGACGGGATGATCGGCGTCACGTGCTTCTTCCATCGTGCCGACCCATTCGAAAATACCTTTGTTGAGAAATGCGATGCGGTCGCCGACCGAGAAGGCGGACTGAATGTCGTGCGTCACGACGACCGATGTGACGTTGAGCTTGGATTGCAGGTCGATGATCAGCTCGTTGATTTTCTGCGAGGTGATCGGATCGAGTCCGGTGGTCGGCTCATCGTAAAGAATCATTTTCGGATCGAGGACGATCGAACGCGCCAGCCCGACACGTTTGCGCATGCCGCCCGACAGATCGACCGGCATGAGCTGCTCAGTGTTCGGCAGGTTGACCAGTTCGAGCTTCTCGCGAACGGCGCGCGCGATCTCATCCTCCGACATGTCCGCATGTTCGCGCAGGGGAAACGCGACATTCTCGAACACGGTCATCGAGTCGAAGAGCGCGCCGCTTTGAAACAGCATCCCGAATTTCTTGCGGACGCGGTAAAGCTCTTCTTCGGGATGGTCGGTGATGTCTTCCTCTTCGACGAACACGCGGCCAGCGTCAGGCGCTTCGAGCCCGAGCATGTGCCGCAGCGTGACGGACTTGCCGCTGCCGGATCCGCCGAGGATGACGAGGACTTCGCCGCGATAAACCTTGAGATCGACGCCGCGCAGAACCTGTTTCGTGCCGTACGCTTTCTTGACGTCCTTGAACTCGACGAAGAGATCGCGCACATGGCTTCGCCGGTCAGGCGTGACACGCGTCTCAGCGCGGCGGTCGGGAATCGTCGGTATCTCGGTCATCAGAAAATGAAGAGGAAAAACTTCGTGAGAAAAAAGTCCATGATCAAAACGGTGATCGACGCGGTGACGACCGTGGCGGTCGTGGAGCGGCCCACGCCATCGGCGCCGCCGGTGGTGCTCAGCCCGTTGTAGCAGGCGATGAGGCCGATCGCGAATCCGAAGAAGAATGTCTTGCCGATGCCCGACGCGAGGTCGTTGTACTTCACCGTTTCGATGACGCTGCGAATGTAGAAGTTCGAGCTGAGGTGAAGGCTGCCCACTGCGATGATGAGGCCGCCGAGAATGCCGATGAAGCAGGCCAGCGTGGTCAGGAGCGGCATCATGATCGTCGTCGCCAGGACGCGCGGAACGACGAGCTTGCGCACGGGATTCGTGGCCAGCGCGCGCAACGCATCGATCTGCTCGGTCACTTTCATCGTGCCGAGCTCCGCGGCAATGCCGGCGCCGACGCGGCCACCGACCATGAGCGCCATCAGCACCGGCGCGAGCTCGCGCACGAGCGAGAGCGAAACGACTTTGCCGATGAACAGCGCTCCCCCGAATTCCTCGAGCGAATACGCGGTCTGCAGAGCCAGCACCATCCCGATGAAGAGCGACGTGATGGCCACGATCGACATCGAGCGCACGCCGATCTGATCGAACTGCGCGATGACGATCTCGCGGTCGACCGGCTTGCGCAGGAATTGCTGGATGGTCTCGCCCGCCAGGTCAGCGATACCGCCAAGGTGAAGCAGTGCATCGTCGATATGCCCCTTGACTCGATGAAACAGCCCATTGGCCTTCGGCGCCACTGCCGGTTCGGCAGGGGCGGGGGCGGTGGTGCTTTGAAAGATGGAGGCCACGGCGGAACGGAATGCTACTAAAGGTTAATCGATCGGGGCCGAGTTATACTTTAGCCATCGAAAGTATAACTACTTGGCCAGTTGTTGCACTTAACTACACATCATGAAACCGGAAGACTTTAATCTCCAAGCTGGTCGGTTTGTCAAAACTCTTGACGGGGCGGCTGCATTCGTGCCGAGTCCGCTTCCGCCCTCCCTGCAAGTCTCATGGGAGCTGCTTGATCGGGTCACTCGTGCCGAACGAGCGATCGCAAATCTGCGTGGTATCGGTGCCACTCTACCGAATCCATATCTTCTTGTCTCGGCATTCGTCCGGCGCGAAGCCGTCCTGTCCAGCCGTATCGAAGGAACGCAGGCGTCGGTCGGTGATCTCATTGCGTTTGAAGCTGCGGGGAGCGCGGCAACGGAGAGCAGCGACGTTAAGGAAGTTGCAAACTACGTAGCGGCGCTCGACTACGGTCTTCATCGTCTTTCCGACCTGCCACTCAGTCTCCGTTTTATTCGTGAGGTGCATGAACGCCTGATGCGAGGTGTTCGCGGGGGAGCGAGTAACCCCGGAGAATTTCGAACCGGCCAAAACTGGATCGGCTCACCGGGGACGCGCATCGCCGACGCGACCTACGTCCCGCCTCCTGTCGCTGAAATGAACGCAGCGCTCGATGCGCTCGAAAAGTTTTTTCATCAGCCTTCGCATCTTCCTGCGCTCATTCGATTGGCGCTGATCCACTATCACTTTGAAGCGATTCATCCCTTCCTCGACGGGAACGGCCGCGTCGGACGGCTTCTAATCACATTTCTCTTTCACACCGAACAATTGCTCGATCAGCCGCTGCTCTATCTCAGCGCGTACTTCGAGCAGCACCGAAGCGAATACTACCGGCGCCTCCTCGACGTCAGCCGTCAGGCCGCATGGA
>DATAMS010000641.1:0-4008 GCA_036260495.1 Thermoanaerobaculia bacterium | reverse complement strand
CCGGAGACCCGCTACCCGATCCTCAGACTGGAGGAGTTTTCGTTCGGCCCACTCGACTACGCGATCGTCCGTCTGGGAAAGGGCGAAAACGAGAAATACCCTGGCGAAGAGTTCGGGCATCTCGACGTGGCCAGGAACGATCTGAATACGAAGAACGCCATTCTCTGCATCATTCAGCATCCGAATCGAGAGGAGAAAATGGTGGAGGCCGGTCATCTTCTGGATACGAGCGGCGGTCGCATCGCCTACAACGACATCGGTACGAGCGGGGGAGCCTCGGGTGCCCCGGTTCTTGACGAAAATGGGGAGATCGTCGGTGTGCATGTACGAGGCGGATCGCAGCCGATCGGCGGCTTCAACTCCGGCACGGCCATCGGCGCCATCCGCGCAGTTTCGAAGTTGCTTGCCGTTGATGGCAAGTTGTAAGTGGCGGCGGTGAAGCGCGCGGGAGTCCTTCTCGTTGTTTCTACGGATTTCTTCGCGCTTCACCGCATCGTTCCGGGCTCGGATGTGAGCCCTCCCTGGTCTATGGCGCGTTCCTTGAGTGTATCCACCTCGGGCCGGGGGACTCGGGGTAGGCTTGCCTGGCGAACGACTGAACGATGACCGATACCAATCTGCCGGCTGAGCTTTCTCCCCTCATCGAGGCGATTCATGATTACGCCATCATCCTGATCGGGACTGATGGCATCGTGCGCTCCTGGCATTCGGGGGCGGCGCGGACGATGGGGTACGAGGAAAGTGAGATCGTAGGCAGCAACGTTTCGCGGTTTTTCGAGCCCGATGCGATCGAAGCGGGGCGGCCTCAGGCGGATCTGGAGAAGGCGGCGAGGGAAGGGCGTGTCGAGGATGAGGGATGGCGCGTGCGCAAGGACGGTACGCGCTTCTGGGCGAGCACAGTCATTACACCAGTCCGCAGCGCGGCCGGTGAGATCACAGGTTTCGCGAGCGTCACGCGTGAGCTGCCGCATCGATCCGCGCCCGAGCACCGATTGCAGCGGAGCGAGGAGACATTCCGGCTGCTCGTTGCCGCGGTGAAGGATTACGCAATCTTCCTTCTCGATCCGACCGGGCGGATCATGACCTGGAATGCGGGAGCAGAGCGCATCAAGGGCTACACGCCGGACGAGATCATCGGCAAGCACTTCTCGATTTTCTATCCCGAGGTGGACATTCGGAACGGCAAGCCGGAGATGGAGCTCGAGGTTGCGCGCGAAACCGGCGTCTACGAAGAAGAAGGATGGCGGCTTCGCAAGGACGGCACGCGCTTCTGGGCCAACGTCGTCATCACGGCCGTTCACGACGAGAGCGGCAAGCTCATCGGCTTCGGCAAGGTGACGCGCGATCTGACGAAGCGGCGCGAAGCCGATGAGCGGCTCCGTCAGAGCGAGGAGATGTTCCGGCTGCTCGTGGCGTCGGTGAAGGACTACGCGATCTTCCTCCTCGATCCCGAAGGTAACGTGATGACCTGGAACGCCGGCGCGCAGCGGATCAAAGGATATGCGCCGCACGAGATCATCGGCCATCACTTCTCCGAGTTTTATCCCGAGGTGGACAAGCGCAATGGGAAGCCAGCGCGCGAGCTCGAGATCGCACGCGAGCGCGGCAGCGTCGAGGATGAAGGATGGCGCATCCGGAAAGACGGCACCCGCTTCTGGGCGAACGTGGTCATCACTGCAGTTTTCGACGAGCGCCGCGTGCTTCGCGGTTTCACGAAAGTCACGCGCGACATGACGGAACGGAAGCGTGCGGAGGAAGTGCAGCAGGCGTTTCTGGAGCAGCGCGAAGCACGACTGCAGGCAGAAGAGGAACGCCGCCGCGCCGAGGCGTCGGTTCGCGCGGCGCAGGAAGCGAATCGCGCCAAGGACGAGTTCCTGATGACTCTTTCGCACGAGCTGCGCACACCTCTGACCTCCATCCTCGGCTGGGCGCGTCTGCTGCCGACGATGCAGCCCGAGGATCAGGGATTTGCGGACGCGGTAGGCTCGATCAATCGCAGCGCGCAGTTGCAGGCACGCCTCATCGACGACGTTCTCGATGTGTCGCGTATCGTCTCCGGCAAACTGCGTCTGAGCGTCGAAGATGTCGAGATCGGGCAAGTGCTCACCTCGGCGATCGAGACGGTGACGCCGAGCGCGGACGCAAAGATGATCGCCATCGAGACGGAGATCGCGCCGCATCTCGGAGCGATTGTCGCCGACGCCACGAGACTCCAGCAGGTGGTCTGGAATCTCCTGACGAACGCGGTGAAATTCACGCCCAAAAGCGGGCGGATCATGCTTCGCGCGCGGCGGACGTCATCTCATATTCAAATCGCCGTCACCGACAGCGGCGCCGGAATCGATCCCGGCTTTCTGCCGCATGTGTTCGAGCCATTCCGGCAGGCGGAGAATCCGAGCACGCGTGTGCACGGCGGTTTGGGATTGGGACTGTCGATCGTTCGCTACCTCGTCGAAGCGCACGGTGGGACGGTGGCGGCTGAAAGCTCGGGCCGCGATCTGGGCTCAACGTTCACAGTCACGCTGCCGCTGGGCGCGCTGGCTTCACCGCGTCGCGAGCCGATCACGTTCTCCGCGCTCCCCTCGGTCATGGACCTCCCGAAGAAGCTCGGCGGTATGACGATTCTTCTGGTCGACGATGACGACGAAAGCCGCAGGCTGGTATTCACCGTACTGTCCCGCGCCGGCGCGCAAGTGACGGTCACGGCATCGGGACCGGAAGCACTCGGTGCGCTCAAGCAAAACAAATTTGATCTCATCATCACGGACATCGCCATGCCTCACATGGACGGCTACACACTGGCGCGCAAGATCCGTGAGGAAGTTCCGAAGCAAAAGATCGTCGCCCTGAGCGCCTTCCCCGCCGGCCGCGCCGGCATGGCGGACTCGCCATTCGATACCTACCTTTTCAAACCGATCGAGCCGGTGGAGCTGGTGGACGCGATTGCGGACGCGATGTAGGCGGGCTCTTCAATCGTTCTTGCGCTGCAACTTCCAAATTCAGCTTACGATGGCTGTCCCACGAATTTCGGAAGGTGAAATGAGACGATGCGCGGCGGTTTTGAAGGCCAGTTCTCGAGTTGTGATTGCCGTTGCGGCCGCGATGTTGGCGCTTTCCGCGCAAGCGCAGACGCTGACGGTTTATGACGATGCCCTGCAGAATGGTTTTGCGGACTATTCGTTCGGTGGCGGGACAAGCCCGAACGCCACGGCGTTCGTCCACACGGGAACGAAATCAGCGTCGATCCTCGGCCACAATTTCAATGCGATCTCGTTCGCGCACGCGCCAGGAAACGTACTCACGCCCCTGCATACCGCCGACACGCCGGTCCTCCGTTTCTGGGTCAACGGCGGCACTGCCTCGGGGCAGCAGTTTCATTTCGCGCTGGAGTTGAATGGAGCGTTCGTCGGAAGTTCCGCGGCGCTCGACACGTACATCAGCGGCGGCGGCGTGGCTCAGAACGTCTGGCGTCAGGTGACGATCGATCTTCGGCAGGCTCCGTTCAACGCAGTCAACTTCGACCGCATCGACATCCAGAGCGATGAGGATGCGACGCACACCGATGCCAGCGCGACATACTTTGATGATTTCGTTCTTGGCCAGCCCGACGCCGTGACGGTCAATCCACTGCAGATCGAGCACGACGTGGTGGTTCATACGATCACCAGCGATCGATTTACCTGGCGCGACAGCAGCGGTCAGCCGCGCGTGGCGTCGCTCGCTCACAATGACAACGAGACAGAAGGCGGATCAAACGGCGGCGCACTTCGCGAATTCAAGTATCAGCTCTCCAATGGTCAGACGCGTACCGCTACCGTAACCACTTACGGCAACGCCGGTTTCGGAGGTTTCGGCTATGTGACCCTCCATTCCAGTCACTATGCCGGCTGCAACGGAGACGACTCACCGCTCGGCATGGGATTCAGTGGTCATTGGCAGCGCATTTTCGAAGGGCGGCACCACGCTATTTTCCGGTTTACGCAACTCTATCCGCGCAACTGTCCGACC
>DATAMS010000630.1:0-4824 GCA_036260495.1 Thermoanaerobaculia bacterium | reverse complement strand
GCCTCGGGCCGTCCGAAAGGGTGGTGCGCAGCACCGACCCTCTTCACAGCGGCGCCGCGCTCCTTCCGCCACATCGCGAAAGCCGATCCTGCGGCCAGACTTCTCGGCGCCGACTTCGCCAAAGTCGCGGAGCCTGAAGGTCCCGTGCAGGCGGGTGGCGGCATTCTCACCGATGCTTCCGGACGCTGGGTGCGCTACGAGAAACTCGTCGACCTCACCGAGTACAAGTACATCCTCACCGACAATCTCTGGAACAAGGCTGGCCTCGCCGGAAAGACGGTGCTGTTTCCCGAGGGATCGACGGAATTCAAAGCGTCGTGGAAAGTGCTCACGCCTGCCGAGATCGCGGGAGGCCGCTATTACACGACGTCAGCGACCGTCTACAACACGCCGGATGGCAGTCAACCGAGTCCACTCCCGAATCCGGTGACGCTTGGCCTCGTTGGCCTGCACATCGTTCACAAAGGCGCTTCGGGATTCTTCTGGTCGACGTTCGAGCAGGTCGACAACGACAAGGTGTTCCTCGATCCCAAAAACCCGGCCGGACCGAACGTGCAGACTGCCAAGATGCCGTACCGCGAGATCGATCCGGTGACGAAGAAGCCGGTCGACCTCGGCGTCAACGTGAAGCGGCTCACGCCGATCCCTGCCAGCTCCGCGGTGAACGACTACTACCGCGGCCTGCTCGCTGGCTCGGTCTTCGCCAACTATCACCTCATCAGCACGCAGTGGCAGTTCAATCTCAACACCGGCGGCGCTCCCCAGCACGTCGCGAATATCACGATGGAAACCTACGTGCAGCTCAAGACGAAACCGGACCCAAAGAAGCCGAAGGGGCAAGCCTTCACCGGCTGTCTCGCCTGCCACGCCTTCTCGCAGTGGGACCAGAGCTTCGTGTTCATCGAAGCAAAGTAAAACTCCGATGTCGATCGAAAGGGCGGCTCATTCGAATCCGGATGAGCCGCTTTTCTTTTGACCTACTTCTCCACGAATCGATAGCTCCCGTGGCTGTCGTAGTCGATGCCGTGTTTTTCTTTCAGCTTCTCGATGTATCGGAGCGTGCTCTTCGTGTGCGGGCCGACGCCGTCGAGCGTGTGCAGGAAGGTCTCTTCGAACAGGCTCGTAAGGCTCATGTGATTGTGCTCTGCGAGATCGTGCAGCAGCGCGGCCAGCCGCTTTTCCAAACGTACGGACACATCGACACGCTCAATCTCGATCGCGGGGCCTTGGTTGTGCAGATGGTGTCCGAACGAAAGCTCGTAGCCATTCAGGTCGCGAACTCTGTAGTCGCGCAGCCCATAGAACCTGTCCTCCGGCGGCACGACGATCTCGACGCCGCTGGCGCGTTGGAACTCGTACAGTTCGTCGGCGTTGCCGACGACGAAGTAGACGGAGCAGCCTTTAGGATTCGGTGTCCCCAGTTCGAGGAACATCTGCACGTTTCCCAGATTCAGGCCCGCGATGTTGGGCGGATCGCCGAACATGAAGCCGGCCTTGAATCCGAGCTTTGTCGTGTAGAACTCGGCCGCGGCGGCGACGTCGCTGACCTTCAGCGCGGCGTGCTCCTGCTCGCACTCAACCTCGGGCGGAGTGGGCGTCGTCATGGCCAACCTCCTCAATCATTCGATGCGAACTGCGCGAACGTGATCACGTTCCCTGCCGCGTCGCGGATCACAGTCTCGGTCGAGCCGTAGAACGTCTTTCTTCGCGCGACGATCACATCGGTGCCGGACGGAATCAGCGCAGCCAGCGCCTCGATGTCATCCACTTCGATGAAGACTGCCGCGGCGCCGATCGCGCGTGATCCGTCGAGCACTTTCGCTTCATCGCCGCGCACGCTGTCGAAGGTCTGATACATCACTTCGACGCCGTCGCGCGTCAGGATCACGAATCCCAGCGCATCGCCATGCGGCACCTCGGCGGCGCGAGAAAAGCCGAGTGCATCCCAGAGCGGAAGAAGTGGCTCGATGCGATCGACGATCAGTACAGGCGTCGCTTTCTTGATCATCGGATAACGATAGCGTCACAAGCCCTGCCATACAATTCGCCGCATGAAAAAAGCGCTTTGCCTCGCGGCCCTGACCTTGTCCGCACTCCCGCTCTTCGCCCAGTCTCCGGAAGCCGCGCCGAGCCGGCAGCCTGCACCGCCGAGCGCCCGGCGCGACACAACCCCCGCGCCGGATGGCGAAGAACGAGGCGACCGCCCGGAGATAACTCGATCGGGCGACGACGCTAAAAGCGGCAGACCATCCGCGGACGCGAAGGACAAAATCTCGACGACGCAGCACACCGTCACCATCGGCGGTCAGACCATCAGCTACACCGCTCACGCCGGCACAATGATCATGAAAGATGAAGAAGGGAAACCGCGCGCCAGTTTCTTCTTCACCTCGTACACAAAAAACGGCGCCGATCCCGCGCGCCGGCCGGTCACCTATACCTTCAACGGCGGCCCCGGCTCGTCGTCGGTGTGGCTGCACATGGGCGCGTTCGGTCCGAAGCGAGTCGTTTACGCGGACGACATGGGCAACGCCGCCCGGCCGCCGTATCGCACCGTCGACAACGAGGGAAGCATTCTCGACGTCACCGATCTCGTCTTCATCGATCCTGTCACGACCGGCTACAGCCGCGCCATTCCGTTTGCCGACGCGAACAAGTTTCACGGCGTCGATTCCGACATCCAGTCCGTCGGCGAATTCATCCGCCTCTGGACGACGCGCTACGGCCGCTGGTCGTCGCCGAAGTTCCTCGCCGGCGAAAGCTACGGCACCACACGCGCCGCGGGCCTTTCGGGCTGGCTCGCGCAGCAGGGTTTCTATCTCAACGGCATCGTCCTGATCTCGTCGATCCTCAACTTCGAGACCGCTTCGTTCGACAGCGGCAACGACCTCGCCTACGAGCTTTTTCTCCCGACGTACACGGCCATCGCCTGGTATCACAAACGCCTCCCGGCCGATCTGCAAAACGGCACGCTGGAGCACGCTGTCGCGGAGTCCGAGGAGTTCGCGCTCGGTGAGTACACGCACGCGCTGATGCAGAGCGACCGCATCAGCGATCAGGAGCGCCGCGATGTCGCAGAGAAATTGGCGCGCCTGACCGGCCTCTCGCCCGAGTACATCGACCGCGCAAACCTCCGCGTCCGCATCGACCGCTTCGACAAGGAGCTCCTGCGCAACCAGCGCCGCGTCGCCGGCCGCCTCGATGGCCGCTTCACTGGCATCGACAGAGACGCCGCCGGCGAATCGACCGAGCAGGATCCGTCGTATTCGGCGATCTTCGGCGAGTACACCGCGGTCGTGAACGACTACGTCCGCCGCGAGCTGAAATTCGACACCGATCTCCCCTACGAAATCCTCACCGGCAAAGTGCGTCCCTGGAGCTACGACCGCGCCTCGAACCGCTACGTCGACGTCGCCGAAACGCTCCGCGGCGCCATCGCCCAGAACCCCTACATGAAAGTCTTCGTCGCCAACGGGTACTACGACCTTGCCACCCCCTTCGCCGCCACCCGCTACACCTTCGCCCGCATGCAACTCGATCCCGACCTGCGCAAAAACATCTCGATGGACTACTTCGAGACCGGCCACATGGTCTACATCGACCGCAAAGCGCAGGCGAGATTGAAAAAGGACGTGGACGAGTTCATCCGCGCAAACGCGAACGTGCAGTAGGGATCGCGACGGTGGCGAAACGGTTTGAGATCATTGGCACGATTGAGTCGATCGAGACAATCGCAACCGGTGGAAGCATTCGGCAGCTCGCAGAACTGATTGAAATGTTCGGAGAAGGCCGTTGGCGTAAACTAAAGGGAGTGACTCAGGTTCGCCTCCCAAGCGGCCGGACTCGCCGCGCGGAGATCCACTGGTACGAAGCGCACGGCATAGGGAAGCGGCGAATCAAGATCAAGCGTTACTTTGACTGACATGGAACAAACAAGCCGTTTCGCAGTCTGCATTGAAGCCGGCCCCGACGAGGATGTCGAGCTTCAGAAGATCTACCCGGTGATCGACGACGATGACGCGGAGAAGGACGGAATGCTCCGACTCGTTGACGAATCCGGTGAGGATTATCTCTACGAAACGGCGAGGTTCGTCGTTTTGACGCTTCCTGCCACCGATGCGAGAGCACTTCTCCGATCGATCGAAGGTCCCGCCGTAACGCACCGCTGAGTCTGCGCTACCATGCGCGCGCCATGGCTCGCATCCTGGTCACCAACGACGACGGCATTTACAGCGAAGGGCTTCGCACGCTTGCCGATGCCTGCCGGCGCATTGATGGGGTCGAGGTGCTCGTCGTTGCGCCCGATCGTGAGCAGAGCGCGGCGTCGCATGCGCTCACGCTGAACCGCCCGTTGCGGATGCTGAAACTGCGCGAGCGCGAGTACATCATCGACGGTACGCCTGCCGACTGCGTGAACCTGGCCATCCTCAAACTGATGAAGGACGACCGGCCCGATCTCGTCGTCTCCGGCATCAACTTCGGCCCCAACCTCGGCGACGACGTGACCTACTCCGGGACGATCTCTGCCGCCTTCGAAGGCGCGCTGCTCGGCATTCCCTCCATCGCCTTCTCCACGCTCGTCGGCGAAGGATTCTCGTTCGAGCGCTGCGCCGAGGTTGCGGAGAAGCTCATCCGATGGGCGCTCGTTTCGCATCGCGATCCGCGCATCATTCTCAATGTCAACTTCCCGGTCGCCTTCACCGGCGTGCGCGTGGCCCGCCTCGGCACCCGCATTTACTCCGAGGGCATTGTCGAGCGGAAGGATCCTCGGGGCCGGACGTACTACTGGATTGGCGGCGGCGAACCGACCTGGCATCCCGAAGA
>DATAMS010000622.1:0-13501 GCA_036260495.1 Thermoanaerobaculia bacterium | reverse complement strand
CATCTGCGCGTTTTCCGCTCCCGCAAACAGGTAAATGAGCGCTCCGTCCATAGCTGGCTGCTCGGGTACGGTGAACTTGAAGCTTATCTTGCCGAGGGGAACAGCCGCGGCGAACGTCGCCGACGCTTTCCAGCCGTTGGGGCTCAGTGCCTGCATCACGGAAGTGCTTGGTGGGAATCGATTCGGTACCGGTCCCGGCATGCCGCTCCCACCTTTATGTTTAGCCGAATGAATCCGCGATTTGTGCACCAGGCCTTGGGGCGTCAGGACATAGTTTCCGGTGGTCTTCATGGTCACTCCTCTCAAGGAAAAATGGCTGTCTTAGGGGACGTGGCTGTCAGAGCAAGACTCGTCGAGGGGCACAGGAGCTTGAACGCCCGCGGTGAGCCGTTCGGCCAGGGATGAATACCTGGCCCTTGATGGGGCAGGATTCGTTGACACGTCTTCAAGCTTAATCCCGCCGCCCGCTTCAAGGTAGCCTGCGACAGTGCCACCATCTGTCTTGATGAACTCGCCCAGCGCTTTCAACTTTTCCCCGAGATACCTCATGGTCAAGTCCTCCGGATCAGGAGGCATTCCGGGAGTAGGCTTCTTCAGCACCCTTGGAATGCCGCCTTTGGCGACGAGGTAGTTCATCAGGAAGTCGAAATTGCGATATTCGGTGGCTGGGTCATAGTCGAGATTCGTGACGAACAGCTCATACGCGCCAGCCGCGTTGGGTTGGATTTCGATCTCGTAATAGTCGCCACAGACATCCGGGCCCGATCCGGGCATGGCCTCGATGGCGAGGCGCGGGGCTCCGTCGGTTTCCATCCGCACGCGGGTAGTTCGCGGCATGTTCCCCTCCCCCTCCGTCCACGCACAACCGCGGAAGATGTCGAAGTAGCAAGCAGCGTTGCCGCCGAAAACGACATCGTCGTCGAGGCGTAAGTCATGGACGAATTCGCTCAGCGAAAACCCGCCCTTATGGGCAAAGTGCAGGCGCTCGCCCATCGCATTGACGATCTTCAAGTAACGGCCATCGACCACCTGCGGGAGGCCGCATCGCCGGGGAGTACTACCCCTCGCGTCGCTGATATACGCCACGTGAGGCATAAGGTAGTACTCCTTTCTGTGTGGCAGCAGAGTGAGGGGATCGGGTATCCATATCTCGCCGAAACGAACCGATAAGGCGTTCGGCACAACCGCCCGCATCGGTACGCCTGGGACGATGCCGTCGAGATGGGTGATGATGCCAGCGAAGGTAATGTTCAATTCAGCCACGACAGCACTCCTTTCGATGAGGCGGCGCGGGAATACGCCGCGTCAAGAGGGCGAGCGCGCGCCATGCGCGTCGGCCGCCATTCGTCTTTTCGAGATTGATCGCATCCTGCAGCACGGCGCGGAGAGCGTCCGCCGGACGGGCGCCCAAGGCGAGCTGGCGGTGCAGGGCGCCGAACAAAGGCCGTGCGTCGCGATCGCCGATCGGGGTCAGCGTGCCGATCACCTCGCTCGCTCCCGCCGCCGAGAACGCCGCGCCGAGGCTCAGTCCGCGCGTGGCAACAGACGGCGGAGGCCGCAACGTCTCGCAGGCCGCGAGCACCACGACACCGCGATTCACGGCCGGCGAAGAGACGATGGCCTTCCACGAGACGCGTTCGGTCGTTCCCGATGCGCCAATGAAGAGCAGCGCCTGCTCTCCGCCGCCCGGCTGGCGCTCAGTATGGCCAGCGATGTGGACGATGTTTGCACCGCGAGCCGCGATGCGAAGCTGCGCGAGCGTGGCGTTGGCGGGGGAGATCGTGCTCACGTGGGCGTAGAGGCCGGCGACATCGCGCACCTCGATTTCCGTCTCGGGAAGTGCCGGCGATTCCGTTCCGCCGCTGGGAAGCGCGATCGCCGCCAGCACCGGCGCGGCGGTTCGCGGTTCATCGGGCTGCAGCGAACCTGCGCTCGAAGCGGTCGAAACCGCGAATCTCTCAACCAGAAAACGCTGATGGGCCGAATCGTAGAGCGCTGCGAACGGAACTGTGGATAGTTCGTGGTCGGCAATGATCACAACCTCGCGCGCGCGGTCCAGGACAGCATCGACCGGATGGATCAATTCCTCGTAGAGCTTCGCCGCAGCCGTAGTCCTTGATTCCGAGAGGCTTTCCGCGACCAGCGACGCGATCGTGCCGGCGGCGGTCGCGTGCCTGACAACAACGACGTCGTTCTCGGCGACGGCAAACGTGACCAACTCGCTGGGCAGCGACACGATCTCGATCACCGCCGTGCCAGTACCGGCGAGGCGGCTCTGCACCTCGGAGATCGTGGTCGGAGTTCCGTGTGACCGCTCGGCGAACGCGAAGGCGCTCGCCTTGTCGCCGCGTTCAAGGCTGAGGCGGATGGCATCGGTGAAGAGGGCGTGCTCTGCGTCGAGAACACCCGCTCCGGCACTGGCACTCGGTACCGGCGCGGGATGGCTCTCGACGATGGTCATGCCGCGCTCGAGATCGAGCATCGCCGCCGTCGCGTCTCCGTTCCGCACGCTGCATCGCGACCGGAGGAGAAGTGGCTGGGGCAGCCCGGCGAAAAGCCCGCGCGCCGTGTAGAAATCGATGGCCCTTGTCAGCGGCTCAATGGCCGCGCGAGGGCTCGACTCCGCCAGCGCTGCCCCCGTCGCAACATCCGTTTGGGCGCTCCAATTGGCTCGCAGCTCGGGATCGACAACAGCTCTGGCCAGCCCCTCGGCCTCGCGCGCCGTTTGCAACGCGCCGACGGTGTCGCCGCTCATCGATTGCAGCAGCGCGAGATTGACGAGCGGCTTGATGGCGAGCTGCGGCCGCGCTCCGCCACGTGCGATGGCGCTTTCCAGCGCCGATAGCGAGAGCGCGGCGTCGCGGTGGCCCACAGCCAGCTCCGCGTATGTCGCAGCCGCTATGCTTGTAGCGAGGCGCTCCGACTCGCCTTCCGCGCTGAGCGCCGCGAAAGATTGCAGTCGCGCGAGCCACGCGTCGTCATCGCGATCGAGAGCGCGATAGGCGTACGCGAGGATCGTTTCGGTGAATGCTTCACTGGCGCGCTCGCCGCAGCGGCGGAACATCGACGTCCCCTCGGTCAGCACCGTGACGGCCTGCAACCAGTTGTCATCATTGCTCATCGCCCGCCCAAGCTCCCAGCGCACCTGGCCCCCGAGGCTGATGTACTCGGGATGCGCGTTGGCTGCGGCCAATACGCCCTCGAGGTCTGCGCGCGCGCTGGCCGCGTCATTTCCCGCCGAACGCGCGCCAGCCGCGTAGTAGCGAGCCTGAAGAGCCATCGGATCGTGGGCCGCCTCGAACCCTTCTGCCGCGCGAAGAAGATCGCGCACTGCGGCGTCGCGCTGGCCGCGGCTGTAGGCGGTTCGGCCTGTGAAATAGAGGATTTGCGCCGCCGCGATCTCGCGTTGCTGCGCTGGCGTGGCCGCGTCGACGACTCGGATGGCGTCGCGTAACAGGGCCTCACCAGAAAGGGCCACGAGCGCATCGCCAATGTGGCGCGCGATGGTCAGCCATCGTGCTGCATTGGACATGTCGTTGCGCTGCAACGCCTCGGCCCAATTGTCGAGGTACGTATAGTCGGCGTAGCGGCGCGCCAGCTCCCGGTGCGCATCGACGTACCGGCGCACACTTGCCGTGTCGCCTCGCTCTGCCGCGCGCTCGAGGAGCGGGCGGTCGTGCTCGAACTGTGAGGCGTGGGTCGTCGCCGGCAACTGCGCGATGCGCGAGCGTGCCTCGGTGGCCCAATCTGACGAGGAGTCGGTTTCGAGGTAGCGCTGCCAGGCCCGCTTTGCCTCGTCGGTCAACCCGAGGCGTTCGAGGATGAGGGCGCGGTTGAAGAGCGCCTCGGGGAGGTTCGGATCGATGCGCAGCGCGGCGTCGGCCGCGGCGAGCGCCTCGGGATAGAGCGACGCGCGTCCGAGTTTTGATGCCGTGGCGTAGCGCGCGGCGGCGAGATCGCTCCATGATTTCGCATCTTTCGATACCCGCGCGGCGGTCTCCAGTTTGGCGATCGCTTCATCCGGTTTTTCGACCAGCACCATCGCGATGCCGGCGGCGTGTTGGGCCTCGGCGCTCTGATCGTGGTCGGCGTTTTCGATCAACTCCCCTGCCGCGCCGCCGAGCTTCAGTTGCTGCGCGTCTGCCGTGCTGCCAGTCGCGCGCATCGGGCCGTGATAGCCGGCCCAGGGGAAACCGCCGGTCAGGCGCGGTTCGACGAGGCGCGCCGATCGCGGAACGAGCGCGACGAGCGTGTCCGTCGGGGACTTCGGATGAATGGCCTGGCGCAAGGCCGGAAGCGCCACCGCGAGAACGACAACAGCGGCGATGGCGATGATCCAGGCCGGGCGCAGGAAGCGGCGCTTCTCTGATTCCGCGCCGGCCGAGGGCATCACGAGCGCGACGTCGTTCAGGCACTCTTCGCACTGATCGAGATGCGCGATCACTTCATCGCGATTTGCCGCGTCGAGCTTCCCTTCCGCAAACGCGGCGAGGGTTTCGGGATCGAGGTGCTGGGACGGGCTTTTCATCGCTGCTCCGATTGTTGGGACGGCTGATGCGAGTCCGTTTTCCCTGATTGCAGGCCGAAGTCGAGCCGGTCACCGGCGGAGGCGACGAGATTGGCCGCTTCCTCGGCGTCGATTCCGGCGCGCTCGAGTGACGCGCGCAGATCCTTGAGCATCGACTCGATGCGGCGATAGAGCGGGCGCTGCGGCACGCCGAGGGCGCGGGAAATGTCGGAGATGGCCATGCCTTTCGCGAATCGCAGCCGAAGCGTGACGCGGTCCTGCGCCGTCATCGCGGCGAGCGCTTCCTGGACGGCGCGGGAAGTGCGGTCCGAGGCGCGATCGAGATCGGCGGCCAGGACACGGTCATCGGCGGACGACGCACTCGCGAATCGATCCTCATCACCGTCGATGACAGGCACGAGCCGCGGACGCGGTGCGCGCTCCGGAAGCGAAGCCGCGGTGGCTTCGAGCTGCCGGACATCGGCGTCGGGATGCTGCTCTTTCGTGATGCGCAGCGCTTCGTTCAGAGGCCGGCGCTCGTGATGAAGCAGCCGCTCGAGCGCGACGGCGGCGTCGCCCTGCCGCGTCGCCTCGGCCGAGGGATACCAACGGCCTTCGGAGCGTTTCTGATCGAGGAATAGACGTCGGACGACGATGGCGACGTAGCTCATCAAGGACGATCGCCCTTCGTACTTGCGCAGGATCGCGCAATCATCGCCGAGCAGCGCGATGCGGGCAGACGAGGCGAAGTCCTCCGCGTCGGCGCCGTGCAGGCGGACCTGACGAGTCACCTGCGCGATGGCACGCTCGATCACATCGAGGTTCGCCTCGAACAACTGCGGTTGGGGCATGGATGGAATCCCATCATCATAATGCCAGAATTCTTGAAGAGATGCGCTCATGGCATTCCACCAGCGGACGCGAAGCCTGTGTCCCGTCAGGACGGCGGCGTGGGCGGGGTTTTCCGGAGGGCGCGCGTGGCAGGGAGGAAATTGACAATTGACGATGGACAATGGACAACGGGGGCGCCGCGACAGGCCGGGGTTCTGTTTCACGCGGAGACGCGGAGATCGCGAAGGTTTTCTCCGAGTCCTCGGCGCCTCCGCGTGACCGCTTCTAAGACCTGGCGCGCGGCAGAGAGGAAATTGACAATTGACAATGGACAATTGACAACGGGGGCGCCGCGACAGGCCGGGGTTCTGTTTCACGCGGAGACGCGGAGATCGCGAAGGTTTTCTCCGTGTCCTCCGCGCCTCCGCGTGACCGCTTCTAAGACCTGGCGCGTGGCAGGGAGGAAATTGACAATTGACAATGGACAACGGGGGCGCCGCGACAGGCCGCGGCGTCTGTTTCATGCGGAGACGCGGAGATCGCGAAGGTTTTCTCCGTGTCCTCCGCGCCTCCGCGTGACCGCTTCTAAGACCTGGCGCGAGCCAGCGTTGTCAATTGTCCATTGTCCATTCAATCCAGCGTGTACGCCCGCCGCAGCCACTTCTCGACGTACGCATCGATGTCCTCGAGTTTCGTGATCTCGATCCGGTGCGTGATGCGGTCCTTCTTGGCCAGGCCGCCCGTGTCGATGAGACGGCCTTTTGCAGGCGTGTCTTTCAGGGCGAGGCCGAAGTCGATGCGCGTTCGCGTCGTCGCTTTGATCTGGGCGATGACGTGGGTGCGGTAGATCGCGACGGCGGTCTTGCCGGGACAGATGCGGATGTCGTCGCCGATCGAGCGGGCAAGTTCGTAGAGCCGGTCGTAGAGCGGACGAAGCGCGGCTTTCGATCCGGAGAACATCGCGTCGACGTAGCCAACGGCATTCGCGAGGTAGCCTTCCGCATCCGCCTCCTCGATTCCGGGCTTGCCGGAGGCGTGATCGGCGAGCCAGCCGGCGGAGTTCGTGCCGAGGTTATATTTTTCTTTCAGCCAGGCGCGGCGTGACTTGAGATCGGCCGGCCCCTTCGACTTGATCAGCGCAGTCCACTCATCGAGATCGCGGCCGGTCTTTTCTTTCAGCGTGTCGATCCAGTTGCGCAGCATGGCCACGCCGCCGTGCGGGTCGTAGTACTGCTTCGGTTTCGGCATCGGGAGAGGATAAAAGAAAACGGCGCACCGAAGTGCGCCGTTTTGGAGACCGGATCGGAGCGCGTTACTTTTCGGCGCGCTTGGAGGCTTTGGCCAGCCGCGATTTGTAGCGGTCGGCGGTGTTGCCCTTGATCACGCCGCGCTTTGCAGCTTTGTCGATCTCGGAAAATCCGGTGGAGAGGACGCTCGCATCGGCGCCGCCGGCATCGACTGCCGCGCGGGTCTTTTTGAGCGCCGAGCGCAGGCGCGATTTGCCGGCGCGGTTGCGGGTGTTAGCTTTTTCGGCCTGTCGCTGCTGTTTTTCGGCCGATCGGGTGTTCGCCATGAATGTTGCTCCTACGTAAGTTTGTGCGGTTTCGAGCCGCGTATTCTACTTCGAATCGACGCCCAACGACTTCAGTTTCTGCCGCGCCAGCGCCGCCTCGGGTGACGTGGGGTGCTCGTGAACGACATACTGAAGCTGCACGATGCCCTGCGACTTCTCGCCGAGCGCGATGTATCCGTAACCTTTCTTCAGCAGCGAACCGGCCACCTTGTCGGACTTCGGGTATCTCGTGACGACGCTGTCAAACTGCTGGATCGCCTCGCGATATTTCTTCTGCGAATAAAGGCTCTCGCCGATCCAGTACGCCGCGTTGCCCGAAAGCTCCGAATTCGGGTTCTTCGAAGCGAAGTCGCGGAAGCCGGCGATGGCCAGATCGTAGTTGCCACGCTGGTAGTCGCGATACGCCGATTGATAGACCTGCATCGGGTCTTCCGCCGGCGCCGCGGGAGATGGAACGGTGAGCTCGGTGCCTGAGATCGCGGGTGGCTGTGTCGCGGGATTCGCCTGTGCCGCGGCCGCCGCTTGCGCAATGGCCGCTTTCAACGCATCGACGTCGTGCTGCGTTTGCGTGAGCTGCTGCGCCATGCGGTCGAGACGGTTGTTGGTTTGCTCGACCGCGCCCTGCCCGCCCTGCATCTTGTCTTCGATCTGGTCGACTTTCGCTACGAGCGTGGCGTTCGACTTCAACAGCATCTGCGTCTGGTCGGCGATCGTCTTGTTGACGTTCTGCACTTCTTCCTTGCTCGAAGTGGTGCGCTTGACCTGGACGAGCTGCTCCTGAAGATCGGAGATCTGGCTCTGCAGTTTTTCGACGTCGGAGCTCGTCACGCAGGCGACGGACGACAACGTAACGGCGCCGAGCAGCGCGAATCGGATAAACGATCGCATTCGCTATTTCCCCACAAGCACGAGATGGTCGCGGCGATTCTTGGCCCACGCGGATTCGTCGTGACCCGGATCGAACGGACGCTCTTCGCCGTAGCTGACAGTGCGGATGCGGCCTGCATCGACGCCGAGCGTGACGAGATACTCCTTGGCCTGGTTGGCGCGGCGATCGCCGAGGGCGAGGTTGTACTGCTCGGTGCCACGCTCGTCGCAGTGACCTTCGATGAGCAGGTTGTACTGGCCGTTCTTTTTCAGCCAGGTCGCCGACGATGTCAGCGCGGCTTGCGCGGAGGCCGAGAGTGTGGCCTCGTTGAATTCGAAGAATGCGTCCTGCACGTAGCCGCGCGACTGGGCGACACGGTTCAGCTCTTCGATATCGCCGGGCAGCGTATCGACAGCGATCGTATCGGTCTTCGGACTGACGAAGTCGGCGGTGTCGGTGACCGGCTGCGCGGTGGCGGTCGTCACCGTCAGCGGGACGGGCGGCACGGTCATCGATGTATCGATTTTCGGAGCGACGGTCGGCGGCGTTTTCTTGTGACATGCCGGCGCGACGATGAGCGCGAGTAGCGCGATGGTTACAGCGAATGCTTTGAATGCTTTATTCATTGTTAATTACCCCTTTGCGGATTCTATCAGCGGAGTGGCCATGGTTAGCGGTCACTGTCCGCTGGCCACTTCTTTCTTCGACCAATCGGGATCCTTGTTTTCTCCATCGAATGTCAATTGCAGCAGGTCGTTGCCATCGACGCGCATCCGATAGATCTGCCATCGGCCGCTTCGATTCGATTGGAAGGCGATCCATTTGCCGTCGGGCGACCAGGCTGGCTGTTCGTTCGAGCCTTCGCCGGCGAGGATGCGGCTCTGGTGGGTGGCAAGGTCGGCGACGCGGATCTGGAACCGGCCGTTGACGCGCGATGTGTACGCGAGTTGCGATCCGTCCGGCGACCAGGTGGCATCGTCATTCCACTCGCCATCGAACGAAATCCTTTGCACGTTCGACCCCTCGGCATCCATGGTGTAGATCTGCGGCGAACCGCTGCGTCCCGAGGTGAAGGAGATCTGGGTGCCGTTCGGACTCCACTCCGGCGTCGACTCAATCGACGAGTCGTGCGTCAGGCGGCGGAGATTGCTGCCGTCATCTTTGACGACGTAGATGTCGGGATTGCCTGCCACGGAGCCGACGAATGCGATGTCGTTGCTGATCGGCGAGAAGGTGGCCGAGGTGTTGAGATTGAGTCCGGTGGGAACGTGTATGCGCGCACCGCCGCGGCGGCTGATGATGTACATGTCGCTGGTGCCGCGGAAGAACGACGTGTAGACCATCCGCTGACTGTCCGCGGACCAGCTCGGGAGAATCGAAAGCGCGTTGTGATGCGTGATCTGGCGTTGATTCGCGCCGTCCCAATCCATGAGCCAGATCTCGAAATTGCCGGAGCGGTTCGATGCGAAGCCGATCATCGACATGAAGATGCCCGGCTTGCCGTTGACGACGCGGACGAGATCGTTGGCCAGCGTGTGCGCGATGCGGGTGAGCGCACCGGCCCCGCCGCGATAACGTCGTCCCGACTGCAGGGCTCCAGTCGAATCGAGCAGCCTGGCGTCGACGACGTACTCGTCTCCGGCTTGATCGATTTTGAGCGCGAGGACGAATTGCGCATTCGCGGCTTTGGCGAGGTCGGGTACGGACAGGGTTCCCGGCGGAATCGGCGCGATGGCGAAGACGCCGGAGTAGGCAAGATCGCGCGTCAGCGGCGCGAAGAACGGCGTATTGATCGCCTCCAGCGGCAGCGTCGTTTCCGGACGCGGCACGGCGATGCGCGCGATCAGCGCGGCCTGGTTGGGATCGATATGCGGGTGAATTTCCGTTTGGGCTGCCAGCGGAAGTGCGGCCAGCAGAAGGATCAGCGAGAGCAGAAAAGTTGTCGGTCTCATCGGAAGGTTAGATGCACTCCAAGGTACGTGCCGTTGTAGCCGAAGGGAAGAGGCGGAAGCGGAGACGCTTCGAGAACTGCACGGAGGGCTGCGCGGTCGAACGTGCCATTGCCGCTGGAGATTTCGTTTTTCGCATCGCGGATCGTGCCGTCGCGGTCGATGGTGAAGGAGACGGTGGCCACGGTTCCGTTGCCGACCTGTGGCCGCAGCCAGCGCTGTCCAATGAGCGATTTCATCCGCTCGACGTAAATGGTGTAGGGAAAATCGGCATCGAGTCCGGTCACGCCGGTGGCGCCGAGCGGGATGTCTGTGCTGGTTGCGACGCCGGGGGTGGGGAGTTGGGTGTGGGGGGCGGGAGTTGGAGTAGGCGGTTTGTCGGAGCCCTTCTTTGTCGATTGTCCGAACGGCGAAAACGGGACGCTCTTCGGAATCGGTTTGACGACTGGCTTGGGAGCTTCGGCGACGGGCTCGGGGATTTTGACTTTCGGAGGAGCTGGCTGGGTTGCTTTCGTAGGGGCGGGCGTAATCCCCGGTTGCTGGATTGCCGGCGCTTGCGCAAATTGAATGTTCAGCGTCGAGACCTGCTGCGGCACCGTTGCGTGCATCGCGGCATAGACGACGGCTGCGGCGATCGATCCGTGCAAGAGGATCGAGAGGGCGATGCCGCCGCTGGCGCCGCCTCCGAGCCGGGCGCGCTCGGCCAGCAGTTCACCGACGCGGTCGTGCATTCGCCTCCTTCGGCTGCGTGACCATCCCGAGCTGCTCGACGCCGGCGCGGTTCATGATGTCGAGCACCGCAACGACGCGCCCGTATGGCACGGCTTTGTCGGCTTCGAGCAGAGCGCGTTTGACACGCCGCGCGCGCAGCATCGGCCCGAGCGTGAGATCGAGATTCGTCGAGCCGGCCGCGATGCCGTCGAGGTAGACAGCGCCGGTCGCCATCACCTGAATCTTGGCCGGGTTGTTCGACGCCAGCTCGAAACTCTTCCCCTCGGCTGCCGGCAGAGCCACGGTCAATCCCTGCGTCAGCATCGGCGCGGTGACCATGAAGATGATCAGCAGCACGAGCATGACGTCGACAAGTGGCGTGACATTGATCTCCGCCATGTCGCCGTAGTCATCGCCGTGATCGAATCGGAAGGACATTGTGTTGTTTGACGCTCGTGATCGAGATTCGGTAACTGGGAGTGGGGAGTTGGGTGTGGGGTGTGGCAGTTGTTTCGGTCGGTTGTCGGTTGTCCTGACCGCTGACCTCTAACCGCTGCTGGCCACTCCCCACCCCCCACGCCCTACTCCCCTACATAAAATTTCTCTCCGTCAGATTCAAAAACTCCAGCGTGAAGTCTTCCATCTCGCCGCGCGCCTGGCGCATGCGTTGAACGAAGTGGTTGTACGCGAGCAGGGCCGGGATCGCCGCGAAGAGGCCGGCGGCGGTGTTGATGAGCGCTTCACTGATGCCGGGAGCGACCGCCGTGATCGACGAAGTCTGCATCGATCCGATTGTGGCGAAGGCGTCCATGATTCCCCACACCGTTCCGAAGAGTCCGATGAACGGCGACGCTGCGGCGGTGGTTGCCAGAAATGGCAGGTATCGCGATATGCGCGCGGATTCGATGCGCGACGCGCGCAGCAGCGACCGCTCCACGCTATCGAGCGAGCGGATCGTGGCGGCGTTCGCGTGCGCGATCTGCGCTTCGATCTCCGCGTACCCCGCTTTGAACAGACCGACCAGCGATGAATGAGTCTCCTGCGCCGTCACCGCCTGCACGTCGGCGAGCTTCTTGGCGCGGCGGAACGCGAACATGAAACGGCGCGACGCGGCGGCAGATCTTCGGAAGCGAAGCGCGATCACGAAGATGACCGACCACGATCCGACCGAGAAGAGAAGCAGTACACCGAGGACGGCCTTCCCCACCCAACCCGTATGCAGAAACGACGTCCAGAGTTGCACTCCGGTAAAGGTAGCACGACGTTGCGGCCATGCGACCTCGGCTTGCGAGCTCAGGCGGCAAGTAATCGAAACGTTTGCAGATAGAAATCGACATCCGCTTCATTCAGCGAGTAGAGCAGCCGGCCACCGCCTCGGCCGGCAGTGCTCAGAAACGAGTTTTCGTCACCGCGGATGTAGAGCACATCGCCGGCGAATTCGTTCGGGAGTCCGGAAAGCAGTTCAAGATATTCAGCCGGCGTGGCCGTGCCATCGATCAGAACGCGATCGACGTCGTGGTTGGCCCGGTCGAGCGCGAAGTTGAGCATCGAAACGGCATCGACGAAAATCACGCGGTTCGGTGCCTTTCGCGAGACGTTCCATTCGCGTTTGGACGACGCGGCGGCGCGAGCGAGCAGAGTGATGCGGCGGCAATCGTTGAACATCGCGGACCTCGCTTAGTGATGAAACATCGCGGCGGTGACGGAGATGAGAAGCGCCGCGGACCAGAGCGCGCTCAGCACGCGCCAGGAGTGACGTCCGCTGCGAAGGTCCGAGGTGGTCTCGACGACGAAGTGTTTGATCTGTGCCATGTGAATCTCCTTTTTTCGCGATGACGATTTCTTAGTGGATGGTGTTGCTGGCCACGGTGGTGACCGAATCCGGAGTCGCTTCCGGAACGGCCTGCAATGGAACGGTCCGCGTTCCGAACGCGTCGACCGGCCACACGTCGAGCGGCAAGGTCCGGCCGTTCGCGGCCAGGTAGACTTTCTCGCTGCTGAGCAGCTCGATCCAGCCGGCGGAAGGAATCGAGTAGCGGTCGCCGGCATAGACGAAGGTCGCGCCCGGCGTACCCATGAACTTGTACGAAACCGTCCCGGAGTGGCAAACGGGCATCGGGACCGGCGAGTGATGAAGGAAGGCGGCCAGCGTGATTGCGTGCAGGATGTTCATGGCAGCGACATACTCCAACGTCGATACCATCCAGGGGTGGCTTTCAAATCGCTTTAAAACCAGATAGTTAGCTATTTTCGCCGGATTAATCGCTGTTTGGGAACCATACGGGCGTATGATTTTCGAACATGAGCGATCCAGAAATCCGACAACGCCTCCTGATTGTCGACGACGATCCGAACATCGTCGCCGGACTGGCCGCCCTTCTCTCCGACGAGTGGGACGTCAAGACCGCGCTGACGGCGCGAGACGCCCGCGCGACCTTCGCCGACTTCTCGCCCGATGTCGTACTTCTGGACATGCGCCTTCCGGACGGCGACGGCGTGGAACTGCTGCACGACCTGAAGATGTACTCCGAGGCGGTGTCGGTGATCATGATGTCGGGCGAGGGGACGATCAACCGCGTCGTCGAATCGATGAAGCTAGGTGCCGAAACGTTCCTTCAAAAGCCGTTCGATAACAGCACGCTCACGCTCACGCTCGCGCAGGTCTCCCGCATCAACGCCACGCGCCGCGAAGTCATCGCGCTCCGCCGAGGCGACTCGAATGATCTCGAGCGCCTGCCCGGCATCTCCCCTGCCGTCCAGAACCTGAACCAGCTTCTCGCCCAGATCGCGCGCGCGCCGTCGCCGGTGCTGATCGAAGGCGATTCCGGAACCGGCAAGGGCGTCTTCGCGCGGCTCATTCACAATCGCTCGCCGCGCGCCCGCGCCCCATTCGTCGATCTGAATTGCGCCGGCCTTTCGAAGGAGCTGCTCGAGTCGGAGCTGTTCGGCCACGAGCGCGGCGCGTTCACGAACGCGATGAATACGAAGCCGGGGCTGTTCGAGATCGCGTCCGCCGGAACGGTGTTCCTCGATGAGATTGGCGACATGGATGTTTCGGTCCT
>DATAMS010000592.1:0-16556 GCA_036260495.1 Thermoanaerobaculia bacterium | reverse complement strand
TCACGCCGAGTCCGAGGCCGTGCGCGGCATCGACGAAGGCGCGGAAATCGTCCGGCTGCCCGTACAAATGCGACGGCGCCCAGAGATCGACGCCGTCATATCCCCAGCCGAAACGGCCAGGAAACGCGTGGACGGGCATGACCTCGAGAAGGTTGATGCCGATGTCGCGAAGAGCGCCGAGGTGCTCGATGGCAGCGCGCCAGGTGCCGCCGGCGGTGAAGGTGCCGATGTGCATCTCGTAGATGACGAGATTGTGTTTGTCGACGCCGGGCCACGCGTGGTCGCTCCATTGAAACGCGGACGGATCGACGACTTCAGAGACTTCATGCGGGCCGTCCGGCTGAAAGCGTGAGGCAGGATCGGGATAGAGCGTGTCGTCGTCATCGAGGCGAAACCGATAGAGGGTCCCTCCGCGCGCGTTGGGCACGAGCCCGTGGAAATGGCCATCGGGCTCGCGATCGAGAGGAATCGCTCGATCGTCGATGACGACGCTGACGTTGTTTCGGTCGGGAGCCCAGACGCGGAAGTCGACGCCGCCGTCGACGATCTCCGCGCCGATGGCGCGCTTGCGTGTTGTGTCCTGATTTGCCACTGCGTCGATCGTGACTGCAAGCAGCGTGCGATGGTTTTTCGGGGAGTGGGGAGTGGGGTGTCGGGTGTGGGAGATTGATTTAATGTTTGCGCTCGGCAGGCTTCATTCGGTGTCCGACACTCTCCAACACCCAACTCCCCACGCCCCACCCCCAACTCCGAAACGGAGGCCATATCATCGCGCCGCAAATGAACCTCCTCCACCTCTTCGACCTCTCGCTCATCGCGCGGCGAGAAGAGATCGCCCTCGAATGGGCGGGCGAGGAATTCACATTTGGCGAGATCGAAGTGCGCAGCAATCGTCTTGCGCGTGCGTTGCGCGCCCGGGGGCTGGCGAAGGGCGACCGTGTCGCCGTCTATCTCGCCAATCGCATCGAGCTGATCGATCTTTACCTCGCCTGCATCAAGCTCGGCGTGATCTTCGTCCCGATCAACATTCTCTACCGCGACCGCGAGATCGCGCACATCACCGGTGATGCGGAGCCGCGTTTCGTGATCCGCGAAGAGGATTTGCCGGCGCTTTCAGCCGAAGCGGAGAACGCGAGCAGCGAGCGTCCAAGCGAAGATCTCGACGGCGATACTCCCGCCGCGATCATCTACACGTCCGGCACCACCGGCGCGTCAAAGGGCGCGGTGCTGACGCACAACAACTTCGCCGCCAATGCCGTCAACTTGTTGACGATGTGGCAGATCAGCGATCGCGACCGCTTCCTGCTCGCGCTCCCTCTCTTTCACGTCCACGCACTCGGCAATGGCCTGCATTGCTGGCTGGCAAGTGGCTGCCGGATGCGATTGCTCGAACGCTTCGACCATCGCACCGCGATCGATGAATTCAACGAGTTTCACCCGACGCTCTTCTTCGGTGTCCCGACGATCTACGTTCGCCTGCTCGACAAGCCGCCCGTCGCCGCGCGTGAAATCGGAGTGCAAATGCGGCTCTTCGTATCTGGCTCCGCACCGTTACCTGCAAACGTGTTCGAGCGATTCCATGAGCTATTCGGCCACGCGATTCTCGAGCGCTACGGCATGACCGAGACGTTCATGACGATGAGCAACCCGTACATCGGCGAGCGCCGCGCCGGGACCGTCGGTTTTCCTCTGCCCGGCATCTCGGTGCGCATCGAAGACGACGAGCTGCTCGTGCGCGGTCCGAATGTCTTCGCCGGCTATTGGCGCCGTCCCGATGCCACCGCTGCCGCGTTCATCGACGGCTGGTTCCGCACCGGCGATCTGGCATCGCGCTCGGACGACGGCTACTACACGCTGCTCGGCCGCAAGTCCGATCTCATCATCTCCGGCGGGTTCAACATCTATCCGCGCGAGATCGAGGAGCTGCTGCTCGAACAACCTGGCGTTTCCGAAGCCGCGGTCGCCGGCGCACCGGACGAACTTCGCGGCGAAGTGCCGGTCGCGTTCATCATGTCGAACGATTCGTTCGACGAATCGGCGCTGGAACGTGTTTGCCGCGAACAGCTCGCATCGTTCAAAGTCCCGCGCAGATTCGTGCGCGTCGATTCAATTCCCCGCACAGCCCTGGGCAAGGTGCAGAAACATCTTTTGCCGCGATAAACGGCGTAGCGCCGGCGGCCCGCCGGCTGGACCGCCGCCGGCCCGGCGGCGACCCTAGAAACCGGCATTACCATCGGCCCGAACCATGTGCCTCATCGCAATTGCCGTCCGCGCCACCGCCCAAATCCCGATCGTAATCGCCGCAAATCGTGACGAGTTTTACGACCGGCCAACGCGTCCGCTGCACATCTGGGACGATGACAAAAACGTCGCCGGAGGCCGGGATCTCCGCGCCGGCGGAAGCTGGCTCGCCGTCACGCGTGAAGGCCGATTCGCCGCGGTCACGAACATCCGTGGCATCGACGTCCCCAATCCACGATCGCGCGGAGAACTGGTGGGGAACTTCGTGCGATCGAATCTCGATCCGCTCGACTACGCGCGGCAAATCCAGTCGAATGAATACGCCGGGTTCCATCTCATCGCCGGCGATCGAACGCGGGTCGCGCATGTCGCCAGCGACGCGCCCGCGAAATTCCTGCCCGACGGCATCTTCGCCGTCAGCAACGCGCCGGCGTCGATCGACTGGCCAAAGATTGCGCTCGCGCGCGAGGCGATGGCCGCCGCGCTCGATCGTTCGCCTGGTCAACTTGTTGATGACCTGATGCGCTTTCTCATGACGCCGCGCGGTGGAGCGATCGAGCAGGAAGTCTTCGTCTCTTTGCCCGATCGAGGCTACGGCACCCGCTCGTCAACGGTGATCGTGATGTCCGAGGATGAGATGGCGATTCGAGAGATGAGCCACCCGTCGGGGAATGTGATTGCGCTCAACTTGGGAAGGAAGAAAAAGTGGAGCGGCGCCGACAAATGAGATAGGCGCTCCCGAAAACGGGATCTCGCTCTTTGAGCTGTCCTGACGCCCCGGCACAAAGATCTCGAAGCCGGAACTTGGACCCGTGGTCACCGCTCCGAGGCGATGATTGCGCATTCGAGCCGTGTTCGCAAGTGGGTGAACGCGAGGTTCGAGATCGGTTCCAAGCCTAAGAAAGTAGAGCACGAGAGCGAGCCAGGACTTCCTCGACTAGCTCTGAGGGCAGCACGCCGATACGCTCGATGTCACGGACACTCCAGTCAAGGCTGCGGAGTTGATCGGCGAGTACAACGCCCGCGATTGCCAGACCGGCAGGGATGCCAACTTCGAACGGATAGCCCTTTACCCGGGATGTAATCGGGCAAGCTATGAGCAGGCCTGAGCGCTTGTTGTAGAACGCAGGCGAGAGTACGACTACCGGACGCCGTCCACCTTGTTCGTGCCCCAGCGTTGGGCTGAGCGACAACCAGATGGCGTGACCGCGATCAGGAAGGTAAGGCACTACAGCAACTCACGCCCCATCGGCGGGCCAAGGTCAATCTCGTCGTGCCGGTTCGCAGGCGTGATGTCCTTTACCAAGTCCTCCAGGGCATACGGCCGCCGAGTCGGTGTCAGGACTAACGATCCGTGCTGAAGTGACATCTCCACGTCGCTCTGGGTAGTGAGGCCGATTTCCTCTGCTACAGGTTTTGGGATGCGAACGGCCAGACTGTTTCCCCACTTTTGGATTTTGGTTTTCATTCAAATACCTCGTAGCAACATAATGATACACGCTATCGAGATGCTCAGCGGACTTTGATGGCAGGAGCCGGACAACCTCCGTACTTCGCGCCTTCGCTGAAGCGGTTTAAGAACCCGCAAACGCATCGCGCGTGAGGTTGATATGCCCGGCATCCGTCACGACGATGTCGTCCTCGATCCGGATCCCCCCGAACTTCCGGAACTCATCCACCTTCGTCCAGTTCAAATACTTTGCGTTCTCGCTCTTGCGAAGATCGGATAGCAGCGACTCGATGAAGTAGAGGCCGGGCTCGATTGTGAACACCATGCGCGGGTCGATGATGCGCGTCAGACGCAGATACGGATGACCCTCCGGTTTGGCGATGATGCAACCCGCGCGGTTTCCGTGGAAGCCGGCGACATCGTGAACTTGTAATCCGAGGAAGTGGCCGACGCCGTGAGGGAAGAAGGCGGAGCTGATTTTCTTCTCGACGATGCCGTCCGCGTCGACGTCGCGCACAAAGCCGAAATCGAAAAGGATCTTCGCCACCTCGGCATGCGCCGCCATGTGGATGTCGATGTAGTTCACGCCCGGCTTCGCCATCGTGCAGAGGCGCTGCTGCATCGCGTCCATCGCTTCGATCATGCGCGCGAACTCGCCCTGTTCGTCGCGGGCATACGCTCGCGTGATGTCGGACGCGTAGCCGTTGCATTGCGCGCCGGCGTCGATCAGGAACGAGTAACGAAGATCTCCCGGCTGCTCGCGCACGTGGTTGAGATAGTGAAGCACGGAGGCGTTTTCGTTGAGGGCGATGATGTTGCCGTAGGGGAGCTCCTCCTCGGCCTGGCTGGAGTGCAGGAGATAGTCGATGTGAATCTCGAACTCGGATTTGCCGTCGCGGAACGCGCGCGCCGCCGCGCGATGGCCGCGCACGCCGCGCACGTTGGCCTCGGTGAGACAGGCGATCTCGTAGTCGGTCTTCCACGAGCGCTCGAAATGCAGCGCGTTCAGCAGCGCCTCGGGATTCACTTCGCCTCCATGGAGGTCGCTCGACTCTCCGACGAAGGCTGTGCGTCCGCTCGCCGGAAAGAATTCCTTGGCCGCTTCTGGAGTACCGATGACGCGCACATCGAAATGATCGGTCCAATATCCCTGCGGCGCGCCCGCCGGCTTGTACCAGTAATCGACCGGCTGGTAATAGACGAGCAACGGCGTCTTGCCAGGCGTGTAGACGATGAAGCAGTGCGGGTTGTCGACGATCGGCACCCACGCTTTGAAATGCGGATTGACCTTGAACGGATAGAACGAGTCGTCGAGAAACTGAATGTGGATCTCGCCGCCGAAGATGATGATGTGATCGAACCCCGTCTCGGCCAGCGACTTGTCGTGACGTTCTTTGACGGTCTCAAAATGGGCAGGGTAGAGCGCGGCAAAACGGTCGTTCATGGGCGGAGAATATATCTTTGAAGGATGAAGGATGAAGGATGAAGAATGAACCCCGTCCGTTTGATCGATCGTCATCCTTCCCTCGGCTCTGCGTTCATCCTTCATCCTTCATTCTTCATGATTCGCTTTAGAAACTCCTGCACCACCGCCATCGACTCCGGCGTCACGTGATGGCCCATCGGAAACTCGTGGTACTCGGGCATCACGCCGTGCTCCTCGAGGATGTGGCGGGTCCGGCGCGCGGCAAGGATGGGGATCTTGTCGTCCTGGGTGCCGTGGATGAGCACAACGGGTAGGTCACGATGCGCGCGGAGTTCGGGCATGCCGGCTTCGTAAATTGCGCCGCTCATGACAACGACTCCTGCGACTTTTTGCTTCGTGCGAAACCCGACATCAATGGCCATCATCGCGCCTTGCGAAAAGCCGGCGATGACGAGTTTTCCGTTCGGAGTGGGATAGCGCGTCACCAGCTCGTCGATCAGTGCCAGCAGTTGGATGCGCGCTTCGCCGATCGAGCGCGGCTCTGGTGGCCAGCCGTCGAACCATGACCAGCCGAAGGTGAAGCCGGGAGATGGCTCGAACTTTTTCGCGGCATTCGGGAAGACGAAGCGGTAGCCGTCGTCGATCATCGGAGCGAGGTCTGCCAGATCGTTGGAATCAGCGCCGATGCCGTGCAGCAGCATCACCAGCGGCATTTCCGCATCATCCGGCTTGCCGCTGGGAACGTTCAGAACGTAGCGCAGAGTCAGGTCATCGTGGCGGGTCAGGGTCATGAGACGCGAATTGTACGCAGGGATGACATAAAATAAGCGTTTCCGAGGAGAGTCTCCGTGCATATCAACGACCTGCTGAAAATTGCTGCCGAACGCCGCGCGTCGGATCTTCACATCAAAGTCGGCTCGCATCCGGTGATCCGCTGCGATGGTGAGCTCGTGCCGCTCGTCGAGCTGAAGCGCCTCATGCAGGAAGACACGATCGCGATGGCGTTCTCGATCATGTCGTCGCGGCAGAAAGAAAAATTCAAGAACAACTACGAAATCGACATCGCCTACTCCGTTCCCGGCCTCGGGCGTTTCCGCTGCAACATTTTTCAGCAGCGCGGCACGGTGGGCATGGTTCTGCGCGTCATCCCGGTCAAGATTCTTTCCATCCGCGAGCTGATGCTGCCGAACATTCTCGAGAAGATCGCTGAAGAGCGGCGCGGACTGATTCTCTGCACCGGCACGACCGGCTCGGGTAAGTCGACCACGCTGGCGGCGATGATCGATTACATCAACGCGCATCGCACCGAGCACATCATGACGGTCGAGGATCCGATCGAGTTTCTGCATCGCGACAAAAAATCGATCGTCAACCAGCGCGAGATCGAAGTGGACACGAAGTCGTTCTCGCAGGCGCTGCGGTCGGCGTTGCGTCAGGATCCGGACGTCATCCTCGTCGGCGAAATGCGCGATTACGAGACGATCGAGACGGCGCTCACCGCTGCCGAGACCGGCCACCTCGTGCTCTCGACGCTGCACACGATGGATGCGACGGAGACGATCAATCGCATCATCTCGGTCTTCCCGCCGCACCAGCAGAAACAGATCCGCCTGCAACTGGCGGCCGTGCTCAAAGCAGTTGTCTCGCTCCGCCTTCTTCCGCGCGCCGACGGTCTCGGGCGCGTGCCTGCAGCCGAGGTGATGATCTCGACGGGGTACATCCGGGACTGCATCGAGAACAAGGAAAAGACGAAGCTGATCAAGGACGCCATCTCCGCTGGCACGTCGCAATACGGCATGCAGACGTTCGATCAGTCGTTGTATGTGCTCTACAAGAACGGCCTGATCACGCTCGATGAAGCGCTGCGACGAGCCTCGAATCCCGACGAGTTCCGCCTCAAGCTGCAGGGCATCCAATCGACGTCGGACATGGCCCGCGAGGAGATGGATTCGAAACTGGCGGTGACCAACGACAGCGATCCGTTCGCGGACGAGTCGCCGTTCGATTTCTCGAACACGGTGTAGCGTCTGATTACGCGTTGCGAGCCGGCAGACTGGCGGCGCGCAGCTCGTCCGACGGATCGCTGAACTTGACCCGGACGACGTAATCGAGCGCGATCGCCAGCCCTTGCCGTTCGCGCAATGTTGCCAGCAGCGGAACCGAGAGCGCCGCGAAGAAGAAGAGGGTGCTGGCCCAGCCGTTCGGATGGATGCCGAAATAGAGCGCGGCGATGCCGAAGAGGATGGGGATGCGGTCGGTGATGATCATGAACATCAGCGTGTCGCCGTAGTCGCGCTGAAAAAGGAGGTCGCACTCCGAGCAGCGTTCGTAAGTCTTGAGGCCGCGGCGGAAGAGCGGGCCTTCGCCGCAGCGAGGGCAACGGCGGCGCAAGCCATTGAAGAGGGCGGCCTTCAGAGGCGGGTTCGTCACGGTGCTGAGAACTGCTGCGTAACCAGCTCGATTCCGAGATTTTTCACGCGGAGACGCGGAGACCCGGAGTTGGTTTCTCGGTGTCCACGATGTCTCCGCGTGAAACGCTTCTTACCGCGCCACGCAGCAGAAATGAAAAAGCCGCCGAAGTGGCGGCGATTCGACGAAGAAATCTGGCGGGGCCGACGGGACTCGTATTCGTACAACCTTCGACGGCTCTGTAAGTTGTTGAAAACACGATACTCGAAACCGGCTGAAATCTCAACTTTGGGCTGGTGAGCGTACGTATTGATGTACCACGGACACGGATGGAGCAAGCGGGCGGCACGAGGGGAACAGTGCGGCAAGATGGCGGGCCGTCCGCAAGTTCATCGCTGCGCGAAGGAGTGAAGTTCCGCGGCCGTCGTCCACCTGCGGGCGTGCTTTGATGAAATGTCCGTAGAAGGGGCGGAAGGGGGCTCGATGGACCGGCTCCGACCGGGCTGCCAATCCCCAGGCCTCATCTCCCACCGGTAGAACTGCTCGCGCAGGTCGTCTTCAATGGATCGCTAGGGCATCTACCTAGAGTAAAGGCGTCCGCGAGACGGGCTTGCGGTCGAACTCGGGGACCGTCTTCTGCTGCGTCTTGAAGATTCCATCGATGGTATTCAAGACGGCTTGATGCACGGCGTCGCGGAAGATGATTGCAGTGTCTTCCTCGTAGAATGTCGTCTTCCGACCGAAGAGCGAGACCACGGCGCGATGATCGAAATGCAGCCCGAAAGACAACCGGAGGTTTCGAGCAGCCACCGGGATACGAAGAAATCGATGCCGAACGGCGCGGCACAGAGGACGAAGGTGTGTTTGCCGCGCCCGACGCGATAGTAGTCGCGGTGGGCCGAGAGCATGCCGCCTTCGGGTACGAGACCCGCGAGAGCGCGGCATCCGGCATGTTTCTCCGGTAAAGCTCCGCGGAGAGGCGCTCGTAGAACTCCTGAGTCGAGAACGAGAACTCGTCGAAGCGGTTATACCAGTGGGAGAGAAGCACGTCGTCAGCCACGTCGATGTACCTCCAGGTAGTTATTTCCCCTCGGACCGAAGGGTTTCTGCTGGAGGAGTGACAGAAAACACTTTTTTCCTACCCGCGTAGCCCGGACCAAGAAAGTACGAAAAGAAAAGCAGCGGTCTAAGCCGCTGCTTCGAACATCAGATAAACCGCCAAGAGCCCGAAACTGGTCGCTGCGAGGACAAGTATCCACACGCTGCTGAAGTGAACCTGAATGTAGTCAGCGGTGAATATGAAACCGAGCAAGCAAAGTGCAAGGGAGAGATTCCGCATCCAATGTAGCTGGCGTGACAGAAACTGCAAGGACATTTTTTCCTCCTCACTGGATTGAAAACGGGGGAGCCCGCTTTCTGCCAGCGGCGAGGAATCTCTCTAAACTATAGCAAATGGGCCACTTGCGTCAAGGCTTCCGGAGCGTTGCCAAATACCTGGCACCAGAATATAATTAACGCCCTTCAGCTTCGGAGGCATGTTGCAACGACGACTAATCTGGTTGGTCTGCGTTTTCGCGTGCGAGTTTAATCTTCTCGCGTCGCCGCAAGACTATTTCGTAGACCCGAAGAGTCACACGCGAATTGAAAATGTTCGTGGACTCGCGCCCTTTCTGAAAGCCGTAAATGTCAAGAACGCGAGCAAGGCCGCTCTTGCCGTTCGATCGCAGCTCCTGACGACACATCGCTACCCAGCAGTCGTTCTGATCGTTAATGCCAACCGCGAAGACCTAGACGCGGAAGGCCGGCTCGTTGGCATCGACGGCCATGCTGCTACGCTCGTTTTGCGGTGGAGCGATGGGGCCGACGACGAGAATCCTCTCACGACAGATGGTGACACGGATGCACACGCGCTCCATGTCGAGGCCCGGTTGATCAAAAATATGACGGCTGCTGAAGTTTCTGATGCGCTTGGCGTCTACATCATTGGACCAGCAGGGCGTGTTCTTTGGTACGCGCCCGAGTCAGAGTGGCAGACACGACTTGATGAGATCGGCATTATTCTGCGCACCCTAATAATTGCGAGGGATAACGAGGCTAACGCCGTTGCGCCACGAACAAAAAAGCGCGATGTGTCACCGCCAGCAGGTGCTAAACACAGTGACAGTCCGGACGTGTCATTTTTCGATACTCTCGGCGGTTATGTGGAACGTCCGAATTTTGCTAGCGGCAAGCACGTGCGGACCGACATTGCAGACGTTCTAAAGCCACGCGACGGTCGCGCCGTGCTTGTCAATATTTGGGCGACGTGGTGCCACGGTTGCATTCTTGAAATGCCACAATTAAAGAAACTTGTGACGGAGTATGCCACATCGGTCCGGTATGTCGGCCTTCTCACAGATGGATTGTCGTCGGACGTTGACCTTTCCCGTATATGTCCGCGCCCGCTCCTGCAGTCGCAGTACGGTCTGCTCGATAACTCGCTTACGGTGCGGCTTTTCCCTGAGACACGCGGGTATGACTTCTTTCGGATCAGTGTTCCTCGTTTCGCGGTGTTTCGCCCTGATGGCAGTCTCGCATTCGTTATGAGCGGCAATCTCGCTGAAGGTCGTGAAAAACAGCTGCGTTCTGCGCTGCAATCGCTGGGCAAACGACCCTCGAAATGAGATCTGCTTCTTTACTTGCGATGGCCTTGGTGGTCGTGAACATTGCAAGCGCGCGCTGTGCAACCTACGAACGGTATCGAGGTCACGGCGAGTTGTCGCTGTCGTATGGTAAGCAAAGGGTTGTCGTGCCGGCCGCGCTCGCCCGTCTCATAAAATGCGGACGCGATTGCGCGCCGGCGGCTGACTCATTTCGGCGTCTTACGGCGGCGCACCGCGATCATGGCGTGTCAGCTTCCGACTTTACACGGGAGCTGATATCGTTATCGCACTTGGTACGCAGCCACAACGGGACGGCCGTCACGGCGGGCGTGTTGCGAAGCGATGACGTAGTTTTCCGTGGGAGTGGAGCCGATTTGCTGGTAGTGTGGCTTGACCCAATGTGCCAGGTGTGCAAACGCGCGGCCGATGCTGTTGTTTTCTATATGAATGACGCGCGACGTCCGCCGCGCCTCGTTCTGCGCGCGTTATCGCAGGATCGCCCGATGGATCGCTACGCAATCTCCGCTCTTGAGGTCGTTCGGCTTCGGCGCCCGCAGTACTACCCGCCGGCAGTTCTTGCAATACTCGCGGCCGACCCGCAGACTACCGACGATATCGACGCTGCTATACAGCCGTACCTAGACGCCACAACAAGAGTTCCCGTACTCCCCGAGTACTCGGAGGCGATACGCCAAGCGCGGAGTGCGATGAAGGCTTATCCTTTCGGGATTCCGCCGCCTACAGCGAGTTTTCATGGTCGGCTCATCACTCTGGATAACGACGGCGGGATCGCCTTCGATCCATTTCGAGACGACGTCCACTTATCAGCAGTCCTTTCGTTGATCGAAGAGGAGGACCGGCAGAATGTTTAATAACCTGACAACGACTGGCTTGATACTCGCTATGACAGTTATTTCCCCGCCGCTCAGGGCGGCAACGCGGCACGGGGATAGCGCTTGGCCGAAGATTTGTGAGAACGAGACACTTGCATCAGCAGTCAGAGTTATCGACAGCGCTTGCGGTGCCGGCGACTGCAACCCTGAAACATTGCGACAGCTAGACAAGATAGACAGGAGCAAGTTGATCGCCGCGATGCGGAGCGCCGAACTGTATCCGACTCACATATTTTTTCCGCCTGATCAGTTCGCGGTTGCCGCGGCAATCGATTGGAAAGCTGGCAAAGATGATCAGTTGAGCACTTTTGTGACGAACGTCGATCGCAAACGCTCTACCGTGTACATCATTGGGCAGGCCAGTATTACAGGTCCTAGTACGCCGGTCGAGAACCGGCGCTACAACTTCAAGTTGTCGAGGCAACGAATGGCCGCGGTGATGGGCTACTTGGAGTCGGAGCTGCATTTAAAATGTTTTGCTATTAAGGGCGGCTTCCTCGGTAATGACATATTCCAGCTCACAGAGTCGGACGCTGGTAATCTGAGGATTCCGGCAAGTGACTATCATAACGATCCGTTAATATTGAACCAGGCCGTTCATATCTTTGCGTACCCATGCGCCGATAAAATCTATTAATTCGATGGATGTGATAATTGTAGCTGCAGGCATAGCGGGAATCGCAGGGGCGGCGATTCTTTTGGCGTCAACGCGATGGGACCAAGATAAAAAAAGGCCGTGGCGTGTTTTGCTCTTTTTCGGTGGGTTTCTGGTGATCGGCGCGCTGACAGTGATTGCTCTTAAATGCCCTCCCCGTCGAGAGCAGCCGCCGTCATCGGAGACGGTTAGCCAGGTTCCCTCGCCGTCGCCCTCGGTTGATACGGCTGCGCCGTCGCCTCCCAAGATCGAGGTGGTCATGAAAAAGGGGGTCCGCTTCACGACGATACCGGCGGGTGTCGCGGCGCTCGGCTGCACGGCAGGCGATCAAGATTGTGCAGATGACGAAGTGCGCCACGAGTTAGTTATTGCGGCCCCGATGCTGCTGATGGTTACGGAGGCGACCGTTGCGGAGTACAAGCGATGTGCAGTCGACGGCGCTTGTGAGGCTGTGCGAAGGTCGGATAGTGCCAATGTTTACGATGATCGACCGATTCGCTTTGTTACCGCCGATGATGCATCGAACTTCTGTCGGTGGGTAGGTGGGCGACTCCCGACCGAAGACGAGTGGGAGTACGCGGCGCGAGGCGGCAGTTATGAGTGGCGTTTCCCGTGGGGCCCGGACGTCGACAAGCGCTTTTGCGTGTGCGATGAAGACGGGCCGGCGCCGGTCGCCAGCCGGTCTGCAAACGCTTACGGGCTTTTCGACGTCATAGGCAATGTCGGAGAATTCACAACGCCGAGAGAGACTGCCGAGCGCGTTGCGACTGTTTTCGCTGTCCGCGGCGGTTCGTTTGAATCCGACCACGAGCGGTTGCGCGTCTCGGCGCGCCGCATCGTGGATCGCGGTGATGTCGGACCCGGTATCGGCATCCGCTGTATTGTGGCTGGTATCGCTGACCACGCAGAATAAGCAGGCGTATGAAGCGCGCTTCATGCCGTGCTGTGGCAATCGCGAGACGAAGCGCCTCATCCTCGTCGAGCGTTGCGATGAGGGAGGCGAGTGGCTGCTGTTCCTACTGTCAGCCTGTGTTGAACCCTAGTTGCACCGGCTCGGGAACCCGCAAGCTATCATCTTCTGCACGCGAACGTAATTCTTCGCTTGGGTGTGAGCGCCGATCGGGTCAACCAGAGTCCCGGCAATCAACCGATGGCCGAGCGGCCGCACCACATTAACGAAAGTCGTGTTCGGCTCGGCTATGCTTAGCGGGATTGGATAACTAAGAAGGTCGCTCGGATCACTTACTGCTACGACTTGGTGTACACGCATCGGAAATGACTGGCACAAGACTTGCGGAGCAACGTCGAGAAGTGAGCCTCCGTTACCAGAACCATCGTGCTCGCGACGTGCGGAGCGAAGCAACGGAAGCTGATTCGCAAGCATGAAGAATGACGCCGTCTGAGCGCCGACCACATCCGCTGCGCCGCATTCTGAGCCTTCTAACCGCAACTCATCGAGCGATTCGGACACTATCTCGCTGCCGAGGCTCTCTGTGACGATGGCGATCGTGGAGGCACCATCTCCGTTCAACGCGCCGGCGGAGCGACAGCGATCGTCACTGTTCGTTCCACCGGCCACTTTGCATAGCGTAAATTTCACACTCGCGCGAATAGCGGCACCGTATTTCTGGGACAAGTAGATAATCGGGTCAGCGACCTTCTGGGAACGTCTTCGAGACCGAGCGTTCCTTCAATCCAGATCGGACACTGGCAGCGGCGGTAGCGCCGCGAGGTTTGGGGGCACGCCTTCAGGTGACGCCGGAAAATCGTGAGCATGTCTCATCTCGATTCTCCGTCGAAGGGTACGTATTGAGGACGCGGGTGATTTCCCCGATTCTAAACTATTGCAACAATTGCACTTTAGATTGGCGGGGCCGACGGGACTCGAACCCGCGACCTCCGGCGTGACAGGCCGGCGTTCTAACCAACTGAACTACGACCCCGCGTCGTAGAGGAACCTCGCTAACCTGACCTCTGCCAGCGGCATTCCCGGAAGGCGCGCATGCTACGGGTGGGGGCGCGGGGTGTCAAGGATAGTTCGGAAGAACCGTTGCGTCGCGCAGGAGCGGGGCCGCGGAATCCTTCGCCGACAGCAGCGGCGATGCGATCGGCCATTCGATGCCGATGCCGGGATCGTTCCAGAGGATGGCGCGGTCGTTGGGCTGATCGTAGAGCGTCGTGCATTTGTAGACCAGGTCGGAGCCGTCTTCGAGTGCACAGAAGCCGTGCGCGAAGCCGGGGGGAACCCAGAGCATTCGTTTGTTCGACTCGGTCAGCTCGGTTCCGAACCATTTGCCGAACGATGGCGAGCCGCGGCGGATGTCGACAGCCACGTCGTAAAGCGCGCCGCGCGTACAGCGCACCAGTTTTCCCTGCGCGTTTGGCTCCTGGTAATGCAGCCCGCGCAGAACGCCTTTGGCCGAGCGGGAATGGTTGTCCTGCACGAAGACTGCGTCGATGCCGGCGTCGCGGAAAGCATCGAGTCGATAGGTCTCCATGAAGAATCCGCGATCGTCGCCATGGACCTTCGGTTCGATGAGGAAGACGCCGGGGAGCGTGGTTTCTCGTATGTTCAAGGGCGCGGATGATAGCAAGGAGTGGGAGTGGGGAGTGGGTGTGGGGAGTGGACAGTTAGTTGGGGGTGGCTGTGTTGCTGGGTTGCCGGGTTGCCGAGTTGCCTTGTTTGTTTTTCGAAGCGACTCCGCAGATCGCTGATCACTGACCACTCCCCACGGACCACTCCCCACGCCCTCTTCGTTTTGCTGTATTGTTTCTCCATGCGCGCGCATCCGGCATTCAGTTCCAACGCTCTCGAAAGCCATGCACCGGACATCCTGCGCGTCGTGGTCGTCAGCGACGCGCCGTTGGTGCGGGCCAGTTTGCGTACGATTCTGGGCGAGTTCGATGATCTCGATGTCACCGAAGCGGAGCCATCGCGGCTGCGCGCTGTGAATGCCGAGGTGATGCTTTGCGATGGCAATGCGCCGGATGTCGACGTTCCCGCGCTCGTGCTCGTGCGCGATGCTGCCGGCGCCGCGGAAGCGCTTGCGTGCGGCGCGCGAGGCGTGCTGGCGCGGACGGCTGCTCCTCGTCGGATGCATGCAGCGTTGCATGCGGTGGCTGAGGCGGAAGTCGTGATCGACGACGCATTTGCGGATTCGCTGTTGCGGAATCCGCGGGCCGAGGTGGAGATGATCGAGCCGCTGACGGCGCGCGAGCGTGAGGTGTTGCGTCTCCTCGCTTCCGGTCAGACCAACAAGGAGATCGGCCAGCGCCTCGGCGTCACCGATCACACCATCAAGTTTCACGTGAACGGCATCCTCGGCAAGCTCGGCGCGCAAACGCGTACTGAAGCGGTGGTCGAGGCGGCGCGGCGCGGCATCATCGCGGTTTAGTGCGGTAGCCAGCGCATGTCCGAGCTCACGCCGGTTCCTGAGACCAGCAAGCAACGGCAGGAGTGGCGGCTGGCCGGAATCATCTTCTTTGCGATTCTGGCGCTCGGGATTCTCTACGCGACGTTCGTCATCCTCGAGCCGTTTCTTGCGCCGATCATGCTTGGCGCAGTGCTGGTGACGGTCACGTTTCCGATTTACCGGCGGATTCGCGAGCGCCTGCATGGAGCGAATCGCGCGGCCTCGGTGATGCTGATTCTGATCACGTTCACGGTTCTTCTGCCCGCGTTTCTGATCATTGTTCTTCTTGTTCAGGAAGCGAACGTAGTCGTGAAGCATCTGCAGTCAGGCGACATGGAACGGACGCTTCACCGGCTCGACATCAGCAATCGGATGCCTTGGCTGAAACGCGTCGCACCCAATTTCGATCCTGCCGCGATCAATCCCGCGCACATCATCATCCCAGTCGTGCAGAGGGCTCCGGCGTGGATCGCGGCGCATGGCGCATCGGTCATCGGTGGCGTCGCCGGGCTGGTGATCGCGCTGTTTCTCGTTCTTCTTTCGGCGTACTTTTTCTACGTCGAGGGCGAAACGATCGTTGCCGAGGCCTCGGCGTTGTCGCCGCTGCCGGCGCGGTACAACGCGCAGTTCGCCGAGAACTTCAAAGGCGTGGTCGATGCCACGTTCCGCGGGCAGGTGATCACGTCATTGACGCAGGGCGTTTTCATCGGCATCGGTCTGGCCATCGCTGGGATCCCGGGCGCGATTTTGTGGGGCGCGGTGGCGACGGTGTTGTCGCTGCTGCCGGTGGTCGGCTCCGCGGCGGTGTGGATTCCGGCGGCGCTCTATCTGTACGTCGCGGCATCGATCGGCGACCGGAGCTATTTCGGCGCGATCTTCCTCACCATTTGGGGCGTGATCGTGGTGCCGATCATCGAGCACGTGGTGAGACCGTGGGCGATGAAGGGAAAGATGCAACTTCCTGCGATTCCGTTGCTGGTCTCCGTACTCGGCGGAATGGAAGCGTTCGGATTCGTCGGCCTCGTGGTCGGACCGCTGGTGTTCTCGCTGCTGATCTCGGTGATCGATATTTATAAGCGGTCGTTCCGGATTCCGTCGAGCGAGGGGATCGTGGCGTGATTCTGCGGACAGGTTTTTATCCGCAGATTACGCAGATGAACGCAGATGTCAGCCGCCCTTCATGATGATCGGCGGCTGGGACTTCTTGAGATCTTTCACTAACTTCTCGAAGGCTCGCGTGTAGTCGTCGTGCGATTTCCATTTGCGGAAGTCGCCGATGTGGCGTTTGCGGCGGATGTCGGCTGCCCACGGCAGCTGCGACGTAAAGCCTTCGTCGTCGATGGCGATGGGGAAGAGGACGTCCTTCCCTTCCTTGCGCTCGCGCTCGAGCGCTGACTCGACTTCCGTTTCCACCCAGTCGCTGTTGA
>DATAMS010000576.1:0-5747 GCA_036260495.1 Thermoanaerobaculia bacterium | reverse complement strand
GGTCGGTCCGGCGATCACCAGTGCCAGCGCCAGCCACGCACGTGGCGGAATCGCGGACCACGACTCGTGCATCATCGGGTACGCCGCGATCGGGAGCATGACCACCGTGCCGACTGCGAACATCCGCGCGATGACGCGCCTCGCCGAAATGCGCGCCATCGCCGGCTTCGACGAAACGAGATAGAGCGCGTACGCCATCGAGTTGCCGATGATGAGCAGGTCGCCAATCAGCGACTTCGTCGTCCCCGCGAATCCTTCGCCGCCGACCACGAGCAGCGCGCCTGCCGCTGCCAGCGCGATCCCGCCCGCCTTTGCCGCTGTGGCGCGCTCGCGTCCGATCACGATCGCTGCGCCGAGCGCGAAGACCGGGATGGTCGTGATCAGGATCGAAGCTACGTGCGCCGAGGTGAAGGCGAGGCCGGCGAGGAAAAGGGTCTGGTTGATGACGACGCCGAGGATGGCGAAGCCGGCGATGCGCCATCCGTCGCCCGGCGCCAGCGGTGCAGCCTTGCGCACGCGGAACAGTACATTAATGATCAGAGCCGAGGCCGCGACACGCAGCCACGCAAACGTCAGCGGATTGAACGCGTGCAGCCCGATCTTCGAGATGATGTAGTTGAGCGAGAAGAGCACGGAGACGCCAGCCATGACGCCGTGCAGAACGAGAGGTCCGGGATGCTTTTGCAAGGGCCGGCCATCATAATCGCGTAAACAGAGGAGCCGGACGGCCGTCCAAAGGCTCGTGGGAACCGTAGCGGCATTTCCAGTGAGACCGATCAGCGAATCCGCAGCGACCGACAGCGAGCTCATCGCCCGAACGCTCGGCGGAGACGGCGGCGCGTACGGAATCCTCGTCGATCGCTTCCAGCGCAAGATCTACCGCGTGGCTTACGCCATCGTTCGCGACGACGTCGAGGCCGACACGATCACACAGGACACGTTCGTCCAGGCCTACACGCACCTGGCTCGGTTTCAGGGACGGTCGGAACTGGAGACCTGGCTGACGCGCATCGCCATCAACCGGTCGCGCGACTGGCTGCGGCGCCGGAAATTTGTCAGTCTTTTTTCGCATGATGATGAGAGCGACGAGCGGCAGTACGTCATCGAGCCGGTCGACGAGCGGCCCGATGCGGAGCGCCAGTTCATGGCCCACCAGCTTCGCGCGGCCATCACCCGCGCCGAGCGGTCGCTGTCATCGCAGCAGAAAATCATCTTCCGTTTGAGGCATTATGAGCACCATTCACTCGAGGAGATTGCAGAGCTCCTCGGGTTGCGCTCCGGAACGGTCCGGGCGCATTTGTTCCGTGCCATCCACAAAGTGCGCAAAGAGCTCGCCGAGTGGGTGACGATGAGAGAGGTGAATCCCGATGAAACACTTTAGCGAAGCAGAACTCCTGGAGACCTACTACACGCAGCCGGGCGAATCGATGCCGGTGATGATGCACCTGGCAAACTGCCGCGACTGTGCGGCGCGCTACGAGCGCCTCGAACAGAAGCTGCGTCAGGCCGCCTCCTGCAACACCGAGAAACCGGACACGTTCTGGGCGCGGCAACGGCTGCAGATCATGCGCCGCGTGAATGCGCATCCACTGCGTCAGACGCCGGCAGTCCGTCCTCTTCGCGTCGCTGCCGCCGCGATCCTCGCCTTCTTCCTCGGCGGCGCCGTTGTGTACGAGACGGTCAAGCCCGTTCCGCAGCAGCAGCCGGCGCCGGTCGTCAGCGTCCGCGTTGCACCAGTTACGATCGCCACGCCCGCGCCTACCGCGAGCGACATTCATGATGCATGGCAGTCCGATGAGCTGAAAGACTTCCATAACGTCGTCGAATGGGAAGCGTGGGTTCCGGAAAGCAAGACTGCGACCGCTCGCGGGAGCTCGTTGTGAAGCGTGTCGCTCTGGCACTACTGGTCACCGCCGCCGCTACCTCGGCGTTCGCGCAGAATCTTCCGCCCGGCAAATGGTGGCGCCGTCCGGAGATCGTCCAGATCCTGAATCTCGCCGAGGAACAGCAGAACAAGCTGGAGACAATCTTCCGCGTATCGTCGGCGGATCTCATCGACCTGCGCGGCGAAGTGGAGAAGCAGAACATCACCCTTCGCGGCGATCTCGATCAGGCCCAGCTCGACCGCGCCGCAATCCGCCGCGACGCCCAGAAACTGTCGGACGCCCGCGGCCGCCTGTTCGAGCGCGAACTGATGATGCTCGCCGACATGCGCGGCGTCCTGAACGACTCGCAATGGAACCGGATGCGCAGCGGCCTGCTCGAAAGACTCGGCAACGCAACGCAACAGCGCCCGAAAAACGAGCGAATGAACCCGCGGCGACAGCGGTAGGACCCTTCAACCACAGCGCGTCATAGCCGCAACTTGTCACGCGAAGACGCGAAGGTCGCGAAGGAGATCATCGCAATCATCAAACCTTCGCGTCTTCGCGTCTTCGCGGCTTCGCGTGAGAGGTTCAAGTTTTTGCTGGAAGCAATCGAAATCGCGTTGCCTCATAACGCAGTGCCATCAGCTTTCCTTTGTGGATTTCGATGCTGCCGGGGAGCGTGACGCGCAGCAGGAACGCGCCGCTGAGTAGTCCGCTGGCGTGCCACGTGCCGTCGTAGAAACTTGCTTCTTCGACGCTGAAGATCAGGTCGGACTCTTCGCTCGGGCCTGCCAGCGTGAAGTCGTTAGGGCGCGCAAGGGCGATGCCGGTTCCCTGAAATGGTGGCGTCGTCAGGTCCCACGAACCGATCACGGATTCGACGACGTTCCCGCGGATGGTGACCGGGATCGCGTTCGCGTCGCCGGTCGCCATCGCGGCTGCTTCGCTGCGAGGGTCGCCGTAGATTTCGGAGGGAACGCCTTGCTGGACGACTTGGCCAGCGTCGAGCACGACGACGCGATCGCTGGCGCCAAGCTCGATCAGTGATGATGGCGCGGTGATCACAGTCGTTCCGAGAACGCGGAGCGTGCGGTACCACTCGTCCACGATACTGACACTCTCAGCGAGATTGAGCCGCTCGAGCATACGATCGCCGAGGAGGATGGCCGGTTTGAGAATTTCGATGCGGGCGAGGTGCGCGTGAACTTCCTCCGTCGATGAAAGCGTGTCGAGACGACGGTCGAGAAGATCGTCGAGTTTCCACTTCGATGTTGCCAGTTCCACCTCGTGCTGACGGTCTTCGCGATCGAGCGTTCGTTGCCGCGCCGCAGCGATGAGCAGATGGCGGACTGACCATCGCCGCGGCGCGTCGATCGAGGAGGTCGCATGAAGAAGCGGCCGCCGGTCTGGTTTCAGATCATTGACGATGCGCGATCCGATACGCACCTCGCCAGCGTCCGGGCGGATCACGCCGGCGATGATTCGAAGCAGCGTCGAAGCGCCGCATCCCGACGGCCCGACGACCGCAGTGTGCGTCGATCCCGGAAACGTGAGAGAGACATCGCGCAGCGCGAAACCGGGCAGCGCCAGCGAGAGGTTGTGAACCGAGACGTCGAGCATTGCGCGATTGTAGGGGGTGGGGTGCCGGGAGTCGGGAGTCGGAGAAAAACATATGGGGTTTTTGTTTCTCCGACACCCCACTCCCGACTCCCTGCGCCCACTGTCCCGCACGGTATGCCACTTGCACTCGCTCTTTCCCGCCTCGGAAACTCAACATTTCACGCGACTGACGGAGCACAGGTGAGCATTCAAGCCCGGCGTACGCCGTTCAAACTGCGCAAGCTGCTCGTCATCGACGATGATGCGAAACTGCTCGCCTCCTATCGCGATCTGCTCCTTCCCTACGGCTTTCAGGTGCTCACGGCATCCGACGGTCAGGATGCGATTCCGCTCGTCGAACAGAACCCCGACATCCTCCTGGTCATCCTCGATCTGGCCATGCCGCGCATGGACGGTCGTGAGTGGCTGCGCTGGTTCCGCGGCTGTCGCAAAGAGTCGCCGGTGATCATCATCTCGGCCTACAAGCTCGAGCCGGGCGATGACGATCTGAAGCCGGCGGTGATTCTGGAGAAACCGTTCCACGTCGCCGAGCTTCTCGATCTCGTCGGCCTTTTCTGCGGCCTCGGCACGCCGATGGCCAACGAAGTAAGCTGATTCGCAGCATGGCGCGCGTCGGCATCATCGGAACCGGTTGGGGAGCGCGCGTTCAGGTTCCCGCATTCCGCGAGGCGGGCCTCGAGGTCGTTGCGATCGCGGGGCACAACCCCGATCGCACGCGCCGCGCGGCCGCCGAGCATGGGCTCGATGCGTTCGATGATTGGCGTGCGTTGATCGCGTCGAACGTCGATCTCGTCACGATCGTGACGCCGCCGTCCGAGCATCTGGTCATGGCAACTGCGGCGCTTGACGCGGGCAAGCACGTTCTGAGCGAGAAGCCAATGGCGCTCGATGTGGCCGAGGCGCAGAAGCTTGTCGCAGAGGCGCGCAGCCATCCGGATCAATTGGCGCTCATCGATCATGAGTTGCGATTTCTCCCATCGTTTCGCGCCGCGCGCGAACGAATTGGCGAACTTGGCGGAATCAGGTACGCCGAGGTGAGGTATGCGAGTCCGGGGAGAGGGGATCGAAGCCGGGCTTGGAACTGGTGGAGCGACGCGAAACAAGGCGGCGGAATCTGGGGCGCGGTCGGCTCGCATTTCATCGACACCTTACGCTTCCTCGGCATGGAGATCGAAGCAGCGCAGGCGAGCTTGCAAACGATCATCGGCGAGCGTCCCTTCGAAAACGCGAAGCGCCGCGTGACCTCGGACGACTGCGCAGTCGTCAACCTCCGCATCGCGGGCGGCGCCATCGTCGCGATGACGCTGAGCGCAGTCGCTTCCGGCCCTGACGAATCGACGGTCGTGACGATTCACGGCGAAGACGGCGCGCTGCGGCTAGTCGGAGAAGAGCTGCTCACGGCAATGCGCGGCGAGCCGTTCACACTGGCCGCTGGCGACGAGCTCGCGCCGCGACGCGGCAACTCCGCCGGCGGCGCATTCGGCAGCGGAACGTACCACCTCGGCCTCGCGCTCCGTGCCGCACTCGACGACGGCGACCGCAGAGCACTGACGAACGCCGCAACATTCGATGATGGCCTCGCGCACCAGCGCGTGCTCGACGCCGCCCACGCATCGAGCGCAGGCGAGGGATGCTGGGTCGCCGTGTAGCAATCACAGGCCCCGTCATTCGAGCGGGCGCTACTCTTCCGCTGCCGCTGACGCGGCAGATTCTGAGATTGCGCCGGTAGCCAGAGGTTGCTCGCTGCGCTCGCACCTCTGGCTACCTTCTCTTGCCGCTACGCGGCGTTGAGCTCGTGATTCACCCTTCGTCGTTGCACCGCCGTGATCCACCCTTTGTCGTTGCACTGCCTGATTCACCGTTCGTCGTTGCACCGCACTGATCCACCCTTCGACATGGCGTTGACGCTATCCGCCATTCGACGTCGCATTGACGTGATCCGCCATTCGACATCGCATTGACGTGATCCGCCATTCGATGTCGCGTTGGCGTGATCCACCCCTCAACGCGAGATCACCGGTTAGATCGCTCCGAGAATGTGTCGTGATCTCACAACGCCGCGGCAGCGGCGATGGATGGTAGCCAGAGGTGGCGAGCGCAGCGAGCAACCTCTGGAAAATCGTCCATTTGATGACGTGCCGCGTCAGCGGCACTGGAAGAGTCGCGCTACGTTGAAAAGAGATTCGCCGCTCCCCACTCGAAAGACAGGCGACAACGCGCGCAACGCAATCAACCGACAACCGACAACGCGCAGATGGG
>DATAMS010000555.1:0-11278 GCA_036260495.1 Thermoanaerobaculia bacterium | reverse complement strand
GTGGATCTGGAACGAGCGCCGTCGGCGTAAGTTGGGATCGTTCCGGCGCGCTTCCGATTCGGCCGGCTTCGACGAGGAACGGCTCCACGCATCGTAGAGTTGGGCCCACTTTCAAAATGGGGTCAGGTCCACTTTTGAAAGTGACGACACCTCCGCTCCTCGAAGATGACATGAGTTGTCACTTTCAAAAGTGGACCTGACCCCATTTTGAAAGTGGCCCTCGATCGAGAAGTGCTCCAAGAAAAGGGAAAGCGCAGCAGGAAGGAAAGGTCCTACAAAGCGCACCCGAAATGCGAGCTAAAGCAAAGTGCTGACGCCCCGATCGCGTCAGTCGTTGCCGGCCAGCTCCGCCATCACGAGCTTCATGTCTTCCCACACGTCCTTTTTTGCGCCGGGAGTTCGCAGCAGGTACGCGGGATGGTAGGTGGGCATCACTTTGACGCCCTCGTACTCGAGCCACTTGCCGCGCACTGCGGTGATGCCGTACGACTTCTCGAGCAGGCTTTGCAGCGCGAACTTTCCCAGCGTCACGATGACGCGCGGTTGGATGATCCCGACCTGCTGACGGATGTACGGGCGGCAGGCGTCTAGCTCGTCCGGCTCGGGATTGCGATTTTCGGGAGGACGGCATTTGATGACGTTGGCGATGTAGACGTCGTCGCGAGTGAGCTTCATCGCTTTGATGATGTCGGTGAGAAGCTGGCCCGCGCGTCCGACGAATGGCTTTCCCTGCTCATCTTCATCGCGTCCCGGCGCTTCGCCGATGAACATCAGATCGGCGTTTGGGTTGCCCACACCGTAGACGACCTGCGTTCGCGTCTTCGCCAAGTTGCACTTCACGCAAACGCTGGCGATCGCTTCGAGCTCGCCGAGGAGAGTTTTTGCTTCCGAGGTTCTGGCGTCATCGTGGACGATCGCCGTAGCCGCCACGGGCGCGGCATTGCGAAGGTCGAGATGGGTGAAACCGAAGTCGCGGAGAAGGGTCAGTTCGAGGCGGAGGTCATCGTTCATCGGCCGCGAATTATCCCCTATACTTCGCCGCCGGTCCGCAATCTAACAAGTGAGGTAAATGTCGTGCGAAAGCTGAAGGTTTTGCTGCTTCTTGTCGTGTTCTTGTTCCCGCTGGCCGCCACCGCTCAACGCCACGGAGCCAGAGTCAAAGTCATCAACCAGAGCAAGTGGGAGATCCATCACCTTTACCTCTCACCGAAGAATGACAACGACTGGGGTCCGGACCAGCTCGGTGAAGACATCATCAAGCGCGGGCAGTCGTTCACGCTGACGAACATCCGCTGCAACCATTACGACATTCGCGTGGTCGATGAAGATGGCGACGAATGCGTGATCGAGGACGTGTCGCTTTGCCGCGACGCTTCGTATTGGAAGATCACGGACAAAGCACTCCTCGAGTGTGAGAACGCGGACTAAACGTTGGTCAGGCCAACCGTTCCACGATCAGATCGAGGATGCGGTTGGCCACCACGATCTTCGGAGCTCGCTCGATGTTTGTCGACGATCCATCCCGGCCGATTACCGTCACGGCGTTCTGGTCGGAATCGAAACCGATCGACGGATCGGCAACATCGTTGGCGACGATGAGGTCGGCGTTCTTGCGGACGAGTTTCTCGCGCGCGCTCGCTTCGACCGAATCGGTCTCCGCGGCAAAGGCGACGACGAAGGGCCGCGGCGACCGCGCTCCGATCTCGGCGAGGATGTCGGGTGTCTTTTTGAGCGTAAGCGTTTTCTCGTCTTCGCCATCCTGCTTTTTGATCTTCTGCGCCGCGACGCTCACCGGCGTGAAATCGGCCACGGCGGCGGCTTTGATCACGATCTGCTGCGCGGGCAACGCGTCCATCACGGCTGCGTGCATTTCCGCCGCGGTGGTAACGCGCGTGATGGCGACGCCGGCCGGTGCCGGAATCGCGGTTGGCCCCGACACCAGCGTCACCTTCGCTCCCCGTCTCCTCGCCGCCTCGGCAATCGCATATCCCATCTTTCCCGACGATCGATTCGAGATGTAGCGGACGGGATCGATCGGCTCCCGTGTTGGACCGGCGGTGACGAGAATCGACTTCCCTTCCAGATCGAGTGCAGCGAACTGCTGCTTGACGAATTCCGCGAGCACGGGCGGATCGGGCATGCGTCCCGAGCCCTCGTCGCCGCAGGCAAGAAGACCGCTGTCGGGATCGAGGACGAGCACGCCGCGCTCGCGCAGGTAAGCCATGTTCATCTGCACCGTCGGATGCTGCAGCATCGAGGTGTTCATCGCCGGAGCGACCACGATCGTTCCGCGGTGCGCGATCGCATAGGTGGAAAGCGCATCGTCGGCGATTCCGACGGCGAGCTTGGCGAGCATGTTCGCCGTGGCCGGCGCGATCAGCAGCAGATCGGCCCAGCGCGCCAGCTCGATGTGATCGACGCCGCCGTGCCCGGAATCGCCCCACTGCTCGATGATGACGCCATGTCCGGAGACCGCGGCCAGCGAGAGCGGCGAGACGAAGCGCGCCGCGTTGGGAGTGAGGATGACGCGAACGTCAGCGCCAACGTCGCGCAGGCGCCGCACGACGTCCGGCGCTTTGTACGCCGCGATGCCGCCGGAGACGCCGAGGACGATGTGCATGTGCGGTTTTCGCGAGTCGGGAGTCGGGGGTCGGAGAAAAAAATGACTTCTCTACGACACCCGACACCCGCGTCCTACGCGGCTACTCCGTTTCCAGCGCCGTCGTTTCTTCTTCCGGCGGCGTGAGCTGCCACTTCACCTGGTTCTTTTCGATCTCTTCCATGGCGATGCGCGTCGGCTTGGCGTGTCTGCTCCGGCTCTTCGGCGCGGAGCCCTGTACGAGCTGCTCGGCGCGCTTGGCTACGAGCAAAACGTAGCGGAATTTGCTGTCAATGCCCTCTGGCAAACCTTCCATCTCGTTCCTCCTTCAGACGCCCGGCCATCGCGGTGATCGCTTCGAGCGCTGTCTTCGTCTGCAACTTTTTGGCGATGATTGTCGCCTTCAAACATTCGGCGGCGACGTTCAGGTCGTCGTTGATGATGACGTAGTCGTAAAACTCTTTTCCGGCGTCGATCTCGTCGACCGCTTTCTGCAGCCGCGTCTGGATCTCTTCTTCGCTGTTCAGGCCGCGGTCGCGAAGCCGCTGATCGAGATGATCGAACGACGGTGGAAAGATGAAGATGTTGAGCAACCGCGGCTTCAGCTCGGCGTCTGCCGCGACCTGCCGGGCTCCCTGATAATCGATATCGAGGATGACGTCCTCGCCGCGATCGAGCCTTGCCAGAACCTCGGCCTTTGATGTTCCGTACCGCTGCTCATGAACGAAGGCCCATTCGATAAATTCCCCGCGCCCGGCCATGGCCTCGAACTGCTCGAGCGGAACGAAGTGATAACTGCGGCCATCGATTTCGCCCGCGCGCGGCTTGCGAGTGGTGTGCGAGACCGAAAAGTAGAGCCGGATGCCGATCGGTTCGAGCTGCTTGCGGACGGTATTGATCAGCGTCGTCTTTCCGGCACCCGACGGGCCCGAGACGATGAACAACGTCCCATCGGGGTGAAAGTTACTCGACATTCTGTACCTGCTCGCGTATCCGCTCGACCTCGGTTTTCAATTCTACAACGAGCGTCCGTAGAGCCGCGGAGCGCGACTTCGAGCCCATCGTGTTCACTTCGCGCAACATTTCCTGCGAGAGAAAATCGAGCTTCTTGCCCGCCGCGTCGGAGCCGTTCACGGCCTTCTCGGCCTGCTCGACATGATGCGCGAGGCGCGTCAGCTCTTCGGCGACGTCGCCCTTCTCGACCATGATCACCACTTCCTGCGCGATGCGGTCCTGGTTGATCTCGATGCCGGCTGCTTTTGCGATCTCCTGCACGCGCTGTTGATACGACGCCAGCAACTCGCCGCGGATCTCGTCGCGATGCGAGGCCAGCCGCGCCTGCAACTCGCGGATGGTTTGCAGGCGCATGGTGATGTCGGTGCGCAGCGACACGCCTTCGTGGTCGCGCATCGCGGCCATGTGCGCGAGCGCGGAGCGGACGATGATCGACAGCGCCTCGCGCTCGTCGTCTGTGATCTCGGTGTCGATCGCTTCGACCTGCAGCAGATCGGGAATCCGCAGAAGGTCGCCGCCTGAAAACGTCGAGCCCAGTCCGAGCTCTTCGGCGATGGCGCGGAGCTGCGGCACGACCGTGTTGGCGATCTGGGTGTTGATGCGGACGTTGTAGTCGGGCTGCGCCGTGCGCTGCACGCGGATGGAGATGTCCACCTTGCCGCGGGCGAAGGTATCCGAGGCGATGGCGCGGACCATGGCTTCGGCTTCCCACAAATACTCGGGGATGCGCACCGACGTTTCAAGGAACCGGTGGTTGACGCTTTTGGCAGTGACCGCGACAAAGTAGCGCGACGAAAGCGCGCCGGCAGCGCGGCCGAAGCCGGTCATGGATGTGATCATGATTGAGGGATGAAGGCGGAAGGATGAAGGATGAACATTAGCAATTCATCCCTCATCCTTCAGCCTTCATCATTTCTCCTGTATTAGTTTCTCGGCCCTGTCTGACAGCTCTTTCATCTCTTCTTCCAAACGACGCCGCCACTCTTCGATGTCGCCATCGCGCGGAACGAAGAGCGGATCACCATAGAGGAAGAGAGCTCGCGAGAACGGCAGCGGGACGACCATCCGGTCCCACGAGCGCAGCAACTTTTTTTTTTAGCGGCGAACGCGAATGGGACGATTGGCAGCCCGCTCACTTTCGCCACATAGATCACGCCGTCTTTCACGACTCCGGCCGGGCCTTTCGGTCCGTCGGGAGTAAAGGCAATGTTCTTCCCGGCGCGGATGTCGCGCAAGATCTCGCGCAGCGCTACCTCACCGCCTCGGGTCGATGAACCGCGCGCAGTCTCCGCCCCGTAGAGATGCAGCACGCGGGAAACGATCTCTCCATCCTTCGACCGCGAGATGATCGCCGTGGTCGGTTTGCGCCAGCGCGAGTGCAGCGAAAGGAGAATGTGACGGTGCCAGAACGCGAGAATGTAGCGTGGCTGCTCGTCGAGATTCTCTTTGTTCACGTGGCGGACGCGCATCGTTGCGTGCAGCGCGCGGATGAAGAGGTAGCCGAGGAGCGACGCGATCTTGATTTTCATGCGATCGCTCCGGCCGAAATGGCTTCGTCAGCGAACTGGAGATCGTAGAGTTTGCGATAGACGCCGTGCCGCGTCAGCAGATCATCGTGCGTGCCGGACTCCACGATCTTCCCCTTGTCGAGCACGACGATCTTGTCGGCGCTGCGAATCGTCGAGAGCCGGTGGGCGATGACGAGTGTCGTTCTTCCCTTCATCAGATGTTCGAGTGCGCCTTGTACCAGCCGTTCCGACTCCGTGTCGAGCGCCGACGTCGCTTCGTCGAGGATGAGGATCGGCGGATCTTTGAAGAGGGCGCGGGCGATGGCCAGACGCTGCCGCTGTCCGCCGGAAAGCAGCACGCCCGACTCGCCGATTTCCGTGTCGTAACCGTGCGGCATCGCCGAGATGAAATCGTGTGCGTTCGCGGCCTTGGCCGCATCGATCACCCGCTCCGGGTCGACGTCGCCGCGGCCGTAGGCGATGTTGTTGCGCACCGTGTCGTTGAAGAGCACGACCTCCTGCGTCACGAGACCCATGAGCGCGCGAAGCGAAGCCAGTTTCACGTCGCGAATGTCGTGACCGTCGACGGTGATGCGGCCTTCGTTCACATCGTAGAAACGCGGAAGCAGGTTGACGAAGGTCGACTTGCCCGATCCGCTGCCACCGACGAGCGCCACGATCTCACCCGGCGCGACGGTGAGGTCGACCTCGCGCAGGATCGGATCGGCTTCGTAGCGAAAGGAGACGCCCTCGTAGCGGATTCCGCTGCCAACCGAGGCGATGGCGATCGCGGCCGGCTTGTCCTCGACCTCGTTCGGGATATCAAGCATCCGGAAAACGCGCTCCGCGGCCACGAACGCGGCGTTGACCGATAGGTTGACCTTGTTGAGCTTCTTGATCGGCTGGTACATGGCTATGAGCGCAGCAGCGAAGCTGACGAACTGGCCGGGGGTCAGCGTGTTCGCGGCGATGCGCCGGTGCGCGTACAGAAAAAGCGCGGCCATGCCACAGCCGGACAGCAGCGCCATTACCGGCGAATTGAGCGCTTGAATCCGCTGCGCCTTCAGGTTGGAGCTGAGATGGCGGCGCGTAGCTTCGAAGAACCGCCGGATCTCGAACCGCTCCATCGTGAAAGCCTTAACGATGCGGACGCCGCGGATGGTTTCCTCCAGCAGCGTGGCCATGTCTGCCATTCGCTCCTGCGAGCGGTGCGTCGTGCCGCGCAGACGGCGGCCGAAATGGACGACCGGGATCACCAGCGCGGGAGCGCCGATCAGACAGATCACAGCCAGTTCCGGATTGCTGAAGAATACGTAGATGAGCAGGCCGAGCAGTGTGAACGACTCCTGAAAGAGATCGCCCATACGCGTAGAGACGGCGGCCTGGATCTGGTCAGCGTCGGAGACGATGCGGCTGACCATCTCCCCGGTCGACCGCTCGGAGAAAAAGCGGTGGCTCTGGTAGATCAGCCGTTCGTACAAGTCGTTGCGGAGATCGCGAACGGTTGAGAGGCCAACTTTCTGAAAGGCGTACTCAGAGAAGAACGAAGTACTGGCATTGATGAGAAAGACAATGATCAGCGCGAGGAGGATGCGCTTGACCTGTTGCTCGTGATCAACTCGCCACCAAATCCGAAAGCGCCCGGCCGCACGATCGTACGCATTGATCACGGCGCCGCGCTGCCCTTCCGGAAGATCGCGTTTGAGGACGGTATCGACAATCCGTTCCTTGACGGCGGCTTCGCGCGACAGGTGAACCGGCTGGACGACCGCTGTTTTGGCCGGAGGAGCGAGGACGATGTCGAAGATCGGCTGGAACAGGGCGATCATCGCCGTCTGCGTGACCGCGAAGATGACCATCGATCCGAATGCCAGCGCGGCCCACGCTTTGTAGTGGCGAAGGTAGCGGTAGAGCCGCGACAGAACCTTCATCGTTTCACCGCGCTCATGATTGCTTCGGCCGCGCGGCGGCTGGCTCCGCCTTCGCCGAGGAGTGCGCGGACGGCCGTGAGCTCACCGCGAATCCGCGCGTGCTCCTCCGGTTGCGCCAGAGCGCGCACTTCCGCTGCGATGCGATCGCCGTTCACGTCGTGCTGCAACAGTTCCGGGACGACCTTCTTCCCGGCCAGGATGTTGACGAGGCTGAAATGCTGCAGGCTCACGAGGCGCCGGGCAAACCAGAGCGTCGCCGTCGACAGCCGGTACATGACGATGACCGGCGTTCCGATGACCGCGCATTCCAGCGTGGCTGTGCCGGACGAGGAGAGCGCCACATCGGCCGCGGCGAGCTCTTCCCCGCCTCCGTGCGGAACGATGCGCACGTAAATATTGGCGGCCTGCATGATCGCGAGCAGCTCCGCCGAGGAGATGGTCGTGGCTTGAATCACAAACGCATCGACCTCGCGCTCGTTGCGAAGATTGGAGACCGCATCGAGCATCGCCGGAAGCAGTTGCGAGACCTCGCCGCGGCGGCTGCCGGGGAGAAGCGCCAATCGCAGCGGCGTGCCCGGCTCGTGATCGCCGCGCGAAACGCCGGCGAGTTCGTCGATCAACGGATGGCCGGCGTAGACGACCGGCACATTGTGCTCGCGGTAAAACTTCTCCTCGAATGGGAAGATGACGATCATCAGGTCGACGATCCTGGCGATCTTCTTCACGCGTCCCTGCCGCCACGCCCAGACTTGCGGCGAGATGTAGTAGATGACCCGGATGCCCATCGCTTTGCAGCGCTCCGCGACGCGTAGATTGAACTCGGGATAGTCGACGAGAAGGACAGCGTCCGGCTTCTGGCGCGTAATCTCATCGATCGTGTCGCGATAAATTCTGCGGAACATGCGCAGATGGCGCAGAACATTGAACAGGCCGACGATGCCCATCTCTCTCGCGTGATGAATCAACTTCACGCCCTCGGCAGCCAGCAAATCGCCGCCGATGCCGAACACCTCGAGCGCGGGATCGAGAACCTTCAGCTCCCGGACCACCTCGGCGGCGTGAAGATCGCCGGAAGCCTCGCCGGCGATGACGGCAAGCTTCATCGCAGCGGGAACGGATACATCAGCCAGGCCAGCGCGATTCCGCCGAAAAACAGCGAGAAGAACACCAGCAGAAAAAAGCGAATCTGTTCGCGGCGCGTCTCTTTCCAGAGCAGCGCGAAGAAGATTCCTGTGCCCAGTGCGTACAGAAACATCAGCACGATGTGATTGCGGAGGATGCTCATTCTTTCCGACCCTGAGCAATATCGAAGGCGTCGAGGATCAGGAGCAGATTCATCAACCCTGCCGTAATCGTGAACGCTGTGCCGTATTCGAACGTGATGGAGGTGACATCGGCATGAACTCCCGTCCACGCGGCGATCCAGTAGATCACTCCGGCGCCGAGCGAGCCGAGCGCCGCAAGAAGACGCAACAGCGAACCGCTGGTGTGGCCGAGCATGTAGAGATCGCCATCGATGGAGACGCCGATGACGAACATCAACGTCACGATGCAGAAGAACGCAGCGGCGCGTGCGCGCTTGCCGAGGTAGAGATGTCCGGCGCCTGGAATGAGGTACGCCAGCAGAATCGCGAAAATCGTGCGGCCTTTCATTGGAGGGAGAGAGATTCCTTTCGGATTTGCTGGAAGTGCGGCAGAAGGCGTTCGTACGTGACTTCGAGATCCTCGGGCACGAGCCGCGTCCGGGCGGTGACGGTCATGAAATTCGAATCGCCTCCCCAGCGCGGGACGATGTGCATGTGATAGTGATCGGCGACTCCCGCTCCCGCAATCTGCCCGAAGTTCATCCCGACATTGAATCCCTCGGGATGATAGACGTCGGACAGAATGCGTTGCGCTTCGGCAGTGAGACGAATCAGCGCGCGCAGCGAGTCGTCGCGGCTGTCGAAGAGCAGCGCGTCGTGCGCGACCGGCGCAACCATCAGATGGCCGTTCGTGTAGGGATAGCGGTTCAGCATCACGATCGCGTCCGCATTGCGAAAAAGGGTCTGCGTCTCACGAAGCCCCTCCGCCCTGGCAGCGTTGCAGAAGATACAACCCGGCGAGGTCTCGCTTTTCGGCGAGGTCAAGTAGGAGTACCTCCAGGGCGTGAACAGGATTTCCATGTTGGGGAGTTGGGATCGTGCATGGGAGCGAAATAGTGGAGTGTGTTGTTGCTGAAGAACCGAATGTTGAATGTTCAGTGTTGAATGGTGAGTGTTGAATGAAACGCCAACGGACCTGATCTTCTGATCTTCGTTTCATTCAACACTGAACATTCAACACTCAACATTCAACATTCTTGTTTTAAGAACCACTGTCGGTGGGCGCTCCGTTATCCGAGCCCACGGCAGTCTCATTGATCAACTCTTTCAGTTCTTTTCCCGGCTTGAAGTACGGGATTTTCTTCGACGGTACTTCCACCTTCTCGCCGGTCTTCGGATTGCGGCCGGTGCGCGACTTGCGGCTGCGCAGACGGAAACTGCCGAAACCGCGGAGCTCGATCTTTTGTCCGGAGCGGAGTGAATCGACGATCGAGTCGAAGACGATGTTGACGATCGTCTCGGCCTGTTTCTTCGTAAGCTGGACGACTCGGGCCACCTCGTCGACAAGCTCCGCTTTGGTCATCACGCCCGCTTTATCTTCGAGCTCTTTTTCGGGTTCCAGGTGATCCAAAGGTGCCTCCTCACTCATGACGGTCACCACTGATAAAGAAAACGCGGACGGCGGCTGAGAATCCTGCCGATGGCGGTCTCGGTATCCGACTCGTCGCTCGTCAGCGCATCAAACAGTCCGCGTGTTCGTTTCTTCGGGTAGATGGTGCCGGGACGTCCGTGAATGCCGCCCAGTTTGCCGGCGACATTGATGGCATCGTCGAGATTGCCCAACTCATCGACGAGCTTGAGCGCGAGAGCCTGCTCGCCGGTAAAAACGCGGCCATCGGCGATTTTCCCAACTTGCGCTTCCGTCAGTTTTCCTTTGCGGCCAGCGGCCACGGCACGTACGAACTGCGAATGGAGCTGCGTGACGATGTCCTGAAAATAGGCGCGTTGCGCGTCGGTCAGATCCTGATACGGCGAGCCGGCAGCTTTCATCGGACCGCTTGTGATCGTCTCGGGCTTCAGCTTCGCCCACGCCAGCAGATCCTTCGTTTCCATCCACTGCAGGATGACGCCGATCGATCCCGTGATCGAGCCGGGATTGGCGACGATACGGTCACAGGCCGAGGCGATGTAGTAACCGCCAGACGCCGCGACGCTGTCGAGCGAGGCGATGACAGGCTTACCGCTGCGCGCGCGAACGTTGCGGATCTCTTCGTAGATCTCCTGCGACGGCGCGATGGCACCGCCCGGGCTGTTGATGCGCATGATGATCGCTTTGACGCTGGAGTTGCGCGCGTAGCGGTGAAGCGCATCGATCGCGTCGCGGGAGCCGAGGATCTCGCCATCGATCGGAATGATGGCCACCTTGTCGCCGAAGACGTCGCCGCGCGAGGTCGTATCGTTGCCTGCGATCGACGCGATCATCACGCCGAGAATCACGCAGGCGATGACGACGACCAGACAGCCGCTGAACGCGCCGAAAAAGAAAATACCGGCGCGGGATTTGCGCGGCGGTGTGGCCACAATCGGCTCACCGGCGGGCGGGACAGGATCGAGTTCCGACATGGATCAGCCTTGCGGCGTCGTCTCCGGAGTGGGAGTCTCTGATTCGGATTCCGTTTGCGCTTCTGCTTCGTGCGCGTGCGATTCCTCAGCCACGCGCGCCTCTTCTGCGTGTTGTGCCATTTCCTCTTCCGTGAGCGGCTCCACGTCGCGCGTCGACAGGCCGATCTTCTTGTCGGTCCAGTCGATCTTGATCACTTTCGCGCGCACCGGCTCGCCCGGATGAAACGTCTTGTCGAGTTTCGCTTTCGGATCGCGCGAAATCTCGGAGACATGCGCAAGGCCTTCCACGCCCTCGGCCACGCGAATGAAAAGACCGAAGTCGGTGATCTTGGAGACCGTTCCGATCACCTCGTCGCCGACGTTGTGGGTCTTGGCGAAGGTGTCCCATTCGTTCGGCAGGAACTCTTTGATCGAGAGCGACAGCCGCTGGTTCTCGGCGTCGACGCTGATCACGCGCGCCTGCACGGCGTCGCCCTTCTTCAGGACTTCGCTCGGATGCTTGAGCCGGCGGTTCCAGGT
>DATAMS010000539.1:0-1841 GCA_036260495.1 Thermoanaerobaculia bacterium | reverse complement strand
CAACACACAAGGGGAGCGGACAAATGGAACTCAACAACATTGAAGTCAATGTGATCCGGGACACGATCAAAGAGGCGAATGAAGATCAACTTCGTGACCTGAATGACCTTCAACTGGTGCTGGTTGGCGGTGGTATCGCTGACGTTATTGCGGGCTAGTCTATTCAACCAAAAAACAATCTTGGAGACAACAATGGAAAACGCGATTCTGGAAGTTGGAGCCGTTGAGCAAGTTGCCCTCACTGCGGATCGGGAAGCCCTCGTGGAGCTCAATGCACTTCAACTGGCGTTGGTTGGCGGCGGCATTGCGGACGTGATCGCTGGCTGAGGATCTCGCTGTAGGTGCATCTGCACGCGTTTGAGCGTCGTAGAAGCGGTTTCTTCTCGGTGGCTGACTATCACCACCGAGCTGGTCGTTTCGCTGAGAGACGCAGCGATACGTCGCTCTAATGGCAGATCCATCTGATCAAATGCCTCATCCAGGAAAAGGACCTGGGGCCTTCGGTATAGCGCTCGCGCGAGCAGGACCCGTTGTTTCTGTCCGCCCGAGAGAGCCATGCCCAGGCTGCCGACGATGGTGTTGTATTGCATGGGCATCGCCATGATCTCTTCGTCGATCATGGCTGCGCGCGCGCATTGGCGAACGCGTTCCGGGTCATGCTCCGTGTCGAAGAAGCTGATGTTGTCCTCGATCGTGCCGACGAAGAGCTGATCGTCCTGCATCACCGCCCCGACGCGGGCGCGGTACTGGGCCGGATCCCAGTCGGCGAGATTGCGGCCGTTCACCCGCAATTCGCCCTCGGTCGGCTTGAGCAGGCCGAGTAGTACTTTGATGAGCGTGGTCTTCCCGCAACCGGAAGGCCCGACGACCGCCACCGTCTCACCGGGGGCGATCGACAGATCCACACCCCTGAACACGAATCCCTCGGGGCCATAGGCGAAACCGAGCTGCTTCGCTTCGATCACGAGCGGCGCGCCGGCGGTATCCCCCGGAAGCATCGGCTTCGACTCTTCCGCTTCGGACAACGCGATGTCGGCGATCCGCTCGGCATGCAGGTCGAGCATCCGGAACTCGTTCCACTTGTCGATGAGCGCCACGACGCGCGTGAGGAAGATCAGCTTGAAGCCGATGAAGGCGTAGAGCATGCCCACCGTGAACTGGCCTTCCATCACGAGCAGCGCCGCCAGCCAGATGACGATCACGCCCTCGAGTCCGAAGATCAGCATGTTCGCAGCGCGCTGCAGTATTCCCACGTTCTGCACGCGCACGCCGGCGTTGGTCTGGTCGACGATGAGGTTCTGGTAGGCCGATCGCCGCTCGGACTCGCGAAGGTTCAGCTTGATCGCCATCATCCCGCGCAGCGTCTCGATGAAATGCGTTCCGGAGCGCGCTTCGTGCGCAAGTTGCTCGTCCATCGCATAGCGCTGCGGGTAATAGACGATCCAGCGCACCAAGCCGTAGACGATGGCGGCCGTGAGGACCACGCCCGTCAGCATGAGGCTGTAGTAGCCCATCACGATCAGCGTGAGGATCACCATGACGCCATCGACCGCTGTCTCGACGAATGTCGTCGTGAGCGTTCGCTGGATCGCATCGACGCTGCGGAATTTGGAGACGATGTCGCCGATGTTCCTTTTCTCGAACCACGCGAGCGGCAGCCGCAGCATGTGGTTGAAAAGCGTGGTGAGCAGCTTCAGGTTGATATTGGTGCTGAGATAGACGCCGACCCATGCGCGCACCGCCGCCACGGCGACCTGGATGATCACGAGCGTGCCGAAGGCGATGCCGAGCACGGTGAGCAAGTCGCGGTCGCGTCCCACGATCACGCGGTCCACGGTGAG
>DATAMS010000500.1:0-4133 GCA_036260495.1 Thermoanaerobaculia bacterium | reverse complement strand
CACACTCTCCTGGTCGCACGGCAAGCACTACGTCCGCTTCGGCGGAGGAGTGATTCATCACACGTCGGGTGGTTTCGGCAACGAGCCCGGGACTGCAGTCCTCGGCACGTTCTTGTTTAAGTCCAATACGACGGCCCCCTTCGGCTCATTGACGCTTGCTGATGTACAGAGCTACACGCAGCCGATCAATTTCGGGATCAGCAGCTACGAGCTCACGCAGGAGCTCTACACCGGATTCGTGCAGGACACGATTCACGTCACGAACGACCTCAACATCGACGCTGGTCTGCGCTACGACCGGCAGACGCTGACCGATGCGAAGAGGAACTTCGAGCCACGTCTCGGATTTGGCTGGCATCCAAACGGCGACCCGCGTCTGGCCATTCGCGGCGGCTACGGTATGTACTACACGCAGATTCAATCGAATCTGGCCGCCAGCTACCTCGTCAATGGCCTGGACGGATTGACGACCTACACGGCGATTCCAGGACAACTCGGATTTCCAACCTGCCTGACCGGTGCGTGTCTCCCGCTCCAGTTTGATCCCAAGACGTTGTTGCCTTCTCAATTACCGGCGCGCGACATCACGATTCAGGCCGGCCGGCGCTCCTTCTACGAATCACAGTTCGCGAAATATGGGCTGAATTTTGACAAACTGCCGAATTATCCCGATCAATTGGTCAATCCGCGCAGCCAGGTCATGTCCATTGGCGCAGAACGCGAATTCGGAACAGGCTTTTTCATCGGGTCAGACTTCGTGCACCAGCATTGGACCAATCTCGTTCGTACGGTTGATTTGAACGCACCGGCGCCTTTCGATCGCACGGCACCCGGTCAGGTGCGCAGTGTGGCCGCCGCAAACGCCACGCGTCCGATTCTCCCGGTCAATGGCGGCGTGCGCCAGGTGAATGTGCTCATGAACCTCGGCGAAGCGGATTACAACGGCTTGCAGACGCAGATCACCTATCGCAATTCACGTTTGTACGCCGCGCTCAGCTACACGTTGTCCCATGCAACGAATACCACGGAGCCGGACGGCAACGGCGTCGCACCGAATGACAGCAACATCGCCCGCCTCGGCGAAGTCGAGCGCGGACCAAGCGTGCTCGATCAGCGCCATCGCGCCGTCCTCCAGGTCAATTATCAGTTGCCCTTCAACATTACCGCCGGAACGTTGATGCAATACGCGTCCGCACGGCCATTCACCGCCACAACAGGCGTCGATAACAATGGCGACGGTGCCAACAATGACCGGCCAGTCGTGAACGGAGTCGTCATGAGCAAGTCTGCGTTCCGTGGCACTGCCACCTCGGATGTTGGACTCTTCCTCGAAGGCCGCCTCAAACAGTCACAGTTCGGTGCGCTCCTGCTTCGCGTCGAAGGTTTCAATCTTCTCAATCACGGCAATTACCTCGGCCGCGGCCAGACGGTCTATGGTGACGCCGCCACGCCCAACGCGACGTTCGGGCAGCTCGTCGCCGCAGGAACGGCGTCCAACGCTATTCCGGCATTCGCCAACGTTGACCCGCCGCGGATGTTCCAAATGCAAGTGCGATTCGTTTTCTGATTCGAGTCGATCATGAGGAGCGCCCACGCCGGAAGCCGGCGCTCCTCATCGCAATGCCGCATGGCCGTACAATATCCGCCTGGAGGCGATACCCCGTGAGACTACGCTCGCACGCATTGCTGATTGCTCTCGGATTTTTCGCGCTGTTTCTTTCGCGGCCGCTTAGTGCGCAGTTCTCGCAGCAGGGATCAAAGCTGGTTGGAAGCGGATCTGCCGCTGGCGCGCTGCAGGGCGACGCCGTCGCGCTCTCTGCCGACGGCAATACGGCCATCATCGGTGGACGGCTCGATAATGGTGGCGCGGGCGCTGTCTGGATCTGGACGAGAAGTAACGGCGTCTGGAGCCAGCAGGGACCGAAACTCGTTGGAACCGGCGGCGACAGCAACTCCCAACAAGGCACATCTGTAGCGATATCGGCGGACGGAAATACAGCGATCACCGGTGCGTGGCTGGACAATTCCGAGGTCGGAGCCGCATGGATCTGGACCCGAAGTGGCGGCGTGTGGACACAACAGGGATCAAAGCTGTTCGCAACGGATACCGCCGGCATCGCGCATCAGGGGATCTCTGTCGGAATCTCGGGCAACGGAGATACCGTCATCGTTGGCGGTAACCTCGAGGGTCCGTGGGGAGCCGCGTGGATCTGGAGCAGAAGCGGAGGCGTTTGGAGCCAACAGGGATCAAAGCTGGTCGGTTCGGGCGCTAGTGGTGCCTCTAATCAAGGCGTTTCTGTTTGTTTGTCCGGCGACGGTTCGACGGCCATTGTCGGAGGACCCCAGGATGGCAATGACGATGGCGCCGTCTGGATCTGGAAGAGAAACGGTAACGTCTGGACGCAGCAGGGTCCTAAGCTGGTTGGGTCGGGTGGATTGCTTGGACCGGAACAGGGTAAGTCCGTCAGTCTTTCGTGGGATGGAAACACGGCTCTTGTCGGAGGGAGTCTTGACGGGTATGTTGACAACGTGTTCGTCGGTGCCGCCTGGGTCTGGACGAGAAGCGGCGGTGTCTGGACACAACAGGGCGGCAAGCTGATTGGGTCGGGAGGCGTGGGCCGGTCCCGTCAAGGCAATTCGGTTTCAATATCCGGCGATGGCAACACCGCCATTATCGGGGGGATAGAGGACAATGCGTTCACCGGCGCGATCTGGATCTGGAAGAGAAGCGGTGGTGTCTGGACACAACAAGGAAGCAAATTAATCGGCACGGGAGCTGTAGGAACAGCGAATCAGGGCGTCTCCGTCGCTCTTTCCGCTGACGGCTACACTGCGCTGGTTGGCGGCTTCGGCGATAACAGCAACGCCGGCGCTACGTGGGTTTTCACTGCACCGCTACCCACTTTGATTTTACCAAGACGGCACCGGTAATCCGGCGTCATCTTCCTCGAGGGACGCTAAATGAAACTCGCTCTTATGTCGTTAGCGCTGATGTTGCTCGCATCAGCCGCAGATATCACGGTCGCACCGACCCAATTCATCGCCATTGTGGGCGATTGGAGCGTCGCCAAAGACGCCGCCGGCAAAACCGTGTACCAGGTCGACGGACGGCAATGGATCAAAGGCCAGCCGTCGGCCGGTCTTGCGGCGAAAGCGCGCACGATTTACGGCGCGAAGCATGAGGAGTTCATCGACAGTGTGAAGGCCTACGCCTACTTTCCGTACGCGGTCGCAAAAGGTGTCGATGATTTTCACGACGGCGAGGTCTCGATCCGCTTTCGCCTTCTGGCCGGTCAGCTCGATCAGTGTGCCGGTATCCTTTTCAACCTCAAACCGAACGGCGACTATCTGACCGTCCGCTTCAACGGCAAAGAAGACAATCTCGTGCTCTGGACGTTCAAGACCGGCAAGCGCAGTTTTGTCAAGAAAGGCTCCGAGAACGTCCACATCCCCCTCGGGGAATGGCACACGATCAAGATCGCCGTCGCCGGTACGCAACTCCGCGGATTTCTCGATGACAAGCCGATTCTCGATTACACGCTCGCCGAGCCGGTGTCAGGAAAAGTCGGCGTCTGGTCGAAGACGGACAGCGTGAGCCAGTTCGATCAGTTTGTTGTGAAGTGACTCGGCACCGAAAATCGCCGTCGCCCGACAACCCAAATCGCCGCGACCACAATCGGCCACGCAACATAGAAGACCAGTTCCGCGCCGCTCGCCCTTTTCGCTAACGGATATCCCGGATACGACGACGCCTCGCGCGCGGGCGCTCGCATGCCCGCGAGGCCATAAATCGTATCGAGGACGATCTCCTCCGTCGTCGAACGGCTCATCGCCGTCTTCGGTCCAAGCTGGTAGACGATCTCGCCGTAGCGCGCGTCGTTCTCGAACAGGCCGGACCGTCCGGCAAGCGGGTAGACGACTCGCAACTCCGGCACCGAACGCCGCAGCTTCACAAGCACGTTGTTCTCAAAATCCATCATTCGCGGATCCTCGGAAGAGAGAAATGGCGTGATGGTGAGAGGCTCGGGGAGATGAGCAAGCGCTGATTCGTCAGCAGCCGAAAACGAATTGCGGCGGTTCTCGGAGAGATCGAAACTCGACCGCACGAGCATCAGCACGTTGACGACCCCGAG
>DATAMS010000247.1:0-11013 GCA_036260495.1 Thermoanaerobaculia bacterium | reverse complement strand
AGGAGCGGTAGGCGGGACTGTTCGGATCGTTCTCCCACAGGCAGGCGTCGGCGTATAGCTTGTCATTCGGGTTGGGAACGTAAGGTGAGTTGTCGGCCGAATACGTGGTGTTGACGCTTTGGATCGAAAAGATCGTGTTGGGAAAGTTGATGAACGCTTCGAACTGGTTGTAGCCCTGCGTGGCCGTGCCACCGAGGAGCTGGATGTCGTAGCTGTTGCCGACGACGAGGTTCATCGATCCGCCCGCTGCGACGGATGTGCAGGTGTTGGCGACGCCGCAACCGAGCGGTCCGTACTTCACGTCGGTGACCGAGTTGCGATTCTGCGAGATCAGGTGCTCGACATAGAGCTCCCTCGGCACCGGAGTCGTCACCGATCCCGAGACATCGGTAGCTGTGATGTGGTAGCGGCGCGTCGTGTCGAACGCAGCCGCGGTCTGCGTGACGTCGACCTCGAAGTACGCGTCCTTGCACTGGCCTGCGCCGATCGCGGGAATGATGACGGTGCTCAGCGATCCTGCACGAAGGTTGACGAACGCGTTCGCGGTGTCGAAGGTGAAGGTGGCCGACACGTTCGTGGTGGCCACGCTGCTGCAAACGCGCGTTCCCACCGGAAAGAGGTGCGGTCCCGTCGCCGGAGTGTTGCTGTCGAGGCCGATGACGTTCCAGGAAACCGGAACCGGCGCGATCGAGAGAGTCGTCGCGGCCATGGCCGGAAGCGAGAGGAAAAGGATGACGGTCGCAATGAACAGGGCAAGACGGCGAAAACGAGGGTCTGACATTTGGGTTCCCTTTGTTGAAACCGGTTACAGAACTTCCGCACGGACGCACCGCTGGGTCAGCACGCCGGGAGGATTGAATTGTTGGAAAGGACCTTTGCTGAGTTACCGATAGGAGGTTAGAGCATTAATGCCATTGCGCAAAGTAAATTTATTGTGCGGGTCCGGATGCCTCATTGCGGTTGCGCACGTACACCTGGGCCAGCCGCCCGAACGCTCACGGCACACGGGTTGCTGTGTTCTCTGACGTTCCCCCTTCCAGGAGAGCGAGATCCTACGTCTGGTGGCGCGACCACCGGGCGAACGTCACTCGTCCATTCTCCTGAGCAAAGAGGGCAAGGTGACCCCATGAGTGGATTGGAAAAGGTAGTGATTCCTCCCGTAACCGAACGTCGCAGAAGGAAGTCGAAAGCGGCAAGCGATGCCGCCGTGACCGAGTTTCGCAGGAAAAAAGCGCTGCTGAAGACCGGCGCGCTCCAGAACGCCATTCTGAACAGCGCCAACTTCTCGAGCATCGCCACGGATGAGAAGGGCGTCATCCAGCTCTTCAACGTCGGAGCCGAGCGCATGCTTGGATACGCGGCAGCTGAGGTGATGGACAAGATCACCCCGGCCGATATCTCCGATCCGCAGGAAGTGATCGCCCGCGCCGCGGCACTGAGCCTTGAGCTTGGAACGACGATCACACCCGGATTCAACGCTCTGGCGTTCAAAGCGTCGCGCGGCATTGAAGACATCTACGAGCTGACTTACATTCGCAAGGACGGGAGCCGCTTTCCGGCGATCGTCTCGGTCACGGCGCTGCGCGACGACGGCGCGGGCATCATCGGCTATCTGCTGATCGGCACCGACAACACCGCCCGCAAACAAGCAGAGGAGGCGCTGCTGAAAGCCGGCGCGTTGCAGAGCGCGATCTTCAACAGCGCCAATTTCTCGAGCATCGCCACCGACGCGAAAGGCGTCATCCAGATTTTCAACGTCGGCGCGGAGCGCATGCTCGGATACACCGCCGCCGAGGTGATGGACAAGATCACGCCGGCCGACATTTCGGATCCGGAGGAAGTGATCGCACGCGCCGCTGCGCTCAGCCGCGAGCTCGAGACAGCGATTACTCCCGGCTTCGAGGCACTCGTCTTCAAGGCATCGCGTGGCATCGAAGACATCTATGAGCTGACCTACATCCGCAAAGATGGGAGCCGCTTTCCGGCCATCGTCTCGGTCACCGCGCTGCGCGATGTGCAGAACGCGATCATCGGCTACCTGCTCATCGGCACCGACAACACGGCGCGCAAGCAGGTAGAAGCGGAGCAGAAGCGCCTCGATCAGCGGCTGCGCGATCAGCAGTTCTACACGCGCTCGCTCATCGAGTCGAACATCGACGCACTGATGACGACCGATCCATCGGGCATCATCACCGACGTCAACAAGCAGATGGAAGCGCTGACGGGCTGCACGCGCGATGAGCTGATCGGCGCACCGTTCAAGAGTTACTTCACCGATCCCGACCGCGCCGAAGCGGGCATCAAGCTCGTCCTGAGCGAGACGAAAGTCACCAACTACGAGCTCACGGCGCGCGCCCGCGACGGCAAGGAAACGGACGTCTCCTACAACGCCACCACGTTCTACGACCGCGACCGGCGGCTGCAAGGCGTGTTCGCAGCCGCGCGCGACGTGACCGAGCGCAAGCGGCTCGACGAGGTGTTGCACGACAAGAATGTAGAGCTGGAGAGCGTACGCGTGGTGGCCGACAAAGCCAATCTCGCCAAGTCCGACTTCCTGTCCAGCATGAGCCACGAGCTTCGCTCCCCGCTCAACGCAATCCTCGGCTTCGCACAATTGATGGAGTCCGACGCGCCGGCGCCGACGCAAGCGCAAGGCGACAGCATCAGCCAGATCCTGAAGGCCGGCTGGTACCTGCTCGACCTGATCAACGAGATCCTCGATCTGGCCATGATCGAGTCCGGAAAACTATCGATGTCACTGGAACCGGTTGCGCTGACCGAGGTGATGCTCGAATGCCAGGCGATGATCGAGCCGCTGGCGCAACGACGCGGCATCAACATGACCTTCCCCACGTTCGACACGCCATTCTCGGTGCGAGGCGACCGGACGCGCATCAAGCAGGTCCTGATCAACCTACTCACCAACGCCATCAAGTACAACGAGGTGGGCGGGTCGGTCGTCGTCGGCTGCTGCGCGTCGACAACTACGGGCAGCGTTCGCATGACCGTCACGGATACGGGCGCCGGACTCTCCCCCGAAAAACTCTCCCAACTTTTCCAGCCCTTCAACCGCCTCGGACAGGAAGGCAACACCGAGGAAGGGACCGGCATCGGCCTCGTCGTCAGCAAACGCCTCGTCGAGCTGATGGACGGAGTGATCGGCGTGGAAAGCACCGTCGGAACAGGTAGCGTTTTCTGGGTTGAGCTGCTGTCGACGGCGCCTCTCACACTGCCCGCCCGCATGGAGCTGGCGGTCGATTTGACGGTAGCGATCGACCCGGGCGCACGCATCCGAACGCTGCTCTACGTCGAAGACAACCCCGCCAATCTCAAGCTGATCGAGAAGCTCGTGGCGCGTCGTCACGACATCCGTCTCCTCAGCGCGATCGACGGCACACGCGGCGTCGAGCTCGCGCGCACGTGCCAGCCCGACGTGATCCTGATGGACATCAACCTTCCCGGCATCAGCGGCATCGATGCGCTGAAGATCCTCCGCGAAGACAAGAGCACATCGCACATCCCGGTCGTCGCCCTCAGCGCAAACGCCATTCCCCGCGATATCCAGAAAGGAATGGAGGCCGGCTTCTTCCGCTACCTGACGAAGCCGATCAAAGTCGCCGACTTCACCGACGCGCTGAATGCAGCGATGGAATTCGCCGAGGAGGGTCATGTCCTCGTCGCTTGACGCGTTCGGCGCCCGAATCCTGATCGTCGACGACCAGGACTCGAACGTCCGCCTGCTCGAATTCGCCCTCCGCCGCGGCGGCTACCTTTCCGTCATGTCGACGATGCGCGGCGACCGCGTGTGCGACCTGCACCGCGCACAACCCTACGACCTCATCCTGCTCGACCTGCAGATGCCCCGCATGAACGGCTTCGAAGTCCTCGCTGCCCTCGCCAACGAAGCGCCCGTCGCCGTGCTGGTCCTCTCGGCCGACCCAAGACAGGAAGCGCAATCGCTCGCCGCCGGAGCCACCGCTTTCCTCAGCAAACCGTTCATGCTCACCGAAATCCTGGCTCGCGTTGAAGCAATGCTGACGGCCGGTAAACTGCTAAGGATTCTCGCGACCACGCCCGCAACGCCGGTGCCGCTGCATGTGGGGTTGTGAGGAGACGATCTACAAAAGCGCCGGCTGCTCGGAAATCGATTCTTGCGACCGCGCTCCGGGGCCTTTTCCTATTCAGCACGACACTCCGCGAGATTGCCGCTGATCTTCGCCCATTCCGCTCAGCGGGCCCCGAAGGTCTGTACAAGCTTCGCGTCGGTCACTATCGCGTGATCTACGCGCTTGACTCACAACGAGTGCTCGTTATCCGTGTTGCTCATCGGCGTGAGGTCAACCGATAGGCGCGGTCCCCATCTACTCAATCGCCGGCGTCAACCCCTCGGCGCCTGTCGCGCCGTGCAGCGTTTCGTGGTGCGCTAACGCTGCGAGGAACTGCGCGGGCGGCATTGGCTTTCCGAAGAGGAAGCCCTGGAGCGAATTGCAGCCCATGTCGGTGAGGAACTCCTGCTGCGCGATCGTCTCCACTCCCTCGGCCACAATTTTGAGATCGAGCGTCTGGCCCAGCGCCACGATCGCGGAGACGATGGCGCGGTCCTCGGAGTCGTGCGCCAGGTTGCGGACGAATCCGCGGTCGATCTTCAGCTCTGTGGCCGGCAATCGCTTCAGGTAGAGCAGGCTCGAATAGCCGGTACCGAAATCGTCGATGGCGATGCGGACGCCCATCTCGTGCAGTTGTTGCAGGATGACGACGCTGGCATCGGCATCGTGCATCGCGGTCGTTTCCGTGATCTCCAGCGTCAGGCAGTGCGGGATCAGCTTGTGGCGCTCGAGGGTGGTCTTCACCATCTCGATCAGCGACGGATGACCGAATTGCACGGGCGACAGGTTCACCGCCATCGTCCAATTCGTGCGGCCGGCGTCGTGCCACTCGCGCATCTGCCGGCAGGCTTCGTCGAGCACCCACTCGCCGATCGGCACAATCAGTCCCGTTTTTTCCGCGAGCGGGATGAAGTCGTCGGGCTGAATGAGCCCGCGCCTCGGGTGTTCCCAGCGAAGCAGCGCTTCCGCTCCGATCGACGGACCGTTCGGCGCTTCGAATTTCGGCTGGTAGTAGAGGATCAGCTCATGACGATCGACGGCGCGGCGGAGGTCCTGCACCAACTCCAGATGCGCCTGCACATGCGCGTTCATCGACGCTTCGAAGAAACAGTACGAATCGCGCCCCAGGGATTTCGCGTGGTACATCGCGGCATCGGCGTTGGTCAGGAGCTCGTGCTGATTCGCGCCATTGCCGGGGTACATGACGATCCCGACGCTGGCCGACATGCGCAGCTCGTGGCCGGCGATGTGAAACGGCTCGCGGATGAGAATGAGGAGCTTGTCGGCCAGCGCCGCCGCGTCGGCAGGCTCGCCGACGTCGCCGAGGAAAACGAATTCATCGCCGCCAACGCGCGAGATCATGTCCTGCGTGCGGATGCGCGGCTCGATGCGTTGGGCAACTTCGACGAGCAACAGATCGCCGACGCTGTGACCGTAAGCGTCGTTGACGGCTTTGAATCCGTCGAGGTCGAGGAACATCAGCGTGAAAAGGCGTTTTTCGCGGTCGGCGGTGCTGATGGCGCGCTTCAGACGATCTTCGAGAAGAGCGCGATTCGGTAGTTTGGTCAGGTTGTCGTGCAGCGCCAGGTACGTCAGCTCTTCATTCGCCTCGGCCAGCGAGACCGCCAGCTTCGAGGTGCGCGACTCCAGCCGCATGTCGAGCACCGAGACGATCAGCGTGATGGCCAGAATCGCCATCGTGACGATGATGACGAGGAGCGCCAGCCAGCCCGTGCTCACGCCTCCGCTGGCCGCACCGCAAATGCTCCCGATCGAGAACTGCGCGGCAGCCATTCCGGTGTAATGCATCCCGACGATGGCAAACCCCATCACGACGCCGGCGCCGGCCCGGTAGCGATAGACGCGCGAGCCAGGATGCCGGAGATGAAACGCGATGAAGAGCGCGACGCCCGAGGCGATGATGGCGATGACGATGGAGAGGATGAATAACGAAGTGATGTAGTGGATCAGCGGAATCATCCGCAACGCAGCCATGCCGGTGTAATGCATGGAGGCGATACCGAGCCCCATCAGAACCGCACCCAGCGCCAGCCGCGACCACGGCAACCGATCCTGAACGACAAGCCACAACGCGAAGACCGAAGAAGCGATGGCGATCAACAGCGACAGCACGGTGATGAGGGGGTCGTAGCCGAGCCGGATCGGGAGGCTGAAAGCCAGCATGCCGATGAAGTGCATCGACCAGATGCCGACTCCCATCGCCGAGGCGCCGCCCGCCAGCCACCACTGCGCCGCGCGCCCCTGCGCCGTCGCAATCCGCCCCGACATGTCCAGCGCCGTGTACGAAGCCAGAATCGCCACGAACAGCGAAGCGGCGACAAGCAGCGGATTGTAGCTGGCAACGTACAAGATGTATGGCTCCGCGGACCGGGGGTGCCGTGGATGATAACCCGCGGTGACATTCCGAAAGCAATGGAAGCGTCACAGCCTCGGCTTAACGAACAATTGATGCAGCGAAGTACGAGGTTTTGATTTTGGCTTGGAGTGGGGCGTTGGAGTGTCGGGTTGAGCTCTCGGAGTCGACCCTATCTTCAGCCGCCCACGCATGGCCTTCCGGCTCGTGTGCGAGAGCGCATACTTCGGTGTGGGGCGGTGAAGCCATCGCATTAGTAGGGGCGTAGACCGCGCGTACGATTTCGCCAATCGACGGATGAGTATTGATCAGCGAGATCGCCACCTGAATGTCGGATCAGAGTTGATCGCCCAATCCCGCACTGTCAGCGGCATCGCTGGGTCCCATAGAGAAGTCAGCGCTTCGGCAAGATCCTCGGAACCGTTGGCCGCAGAGGTGGACGTTTGTGGGGATACAGCGGGTGCAACATATTAGAGACGCCCGCGTAGAAGTCGTTAGTCGCCGCCATCGTTGTCTGTGCATCTTCATTGATATGGGTGACCGCGCTTCGCAATAGTTCACTACAGGCTCGTGCAGCTTCGCTGTTGGGGGGCTCGGCAAAGGTCTTCTGCCAGTACATCGGTTGGCGGTGCTCCTCCCCTAGTCGCTGGAATGTTTCTAGTGACCTCGCTGCGTAGTCCACGCGATTCAGATCCGCACCGGAGCCATTGAAGACATTTAGAAGTTCTGCACACAAGGCTTGCACAGCGAATATTAGAACCGTATTATCACGAAGCGCTTTCAGGCGCAGATGATGCAGTTCGTCATTTGCTGGAAGCACAACCGCCGGGACTAGACCTTCGAGCTCCGTGTCTTTGGCGAACCTTTGAATTACACCGAAAGACTCCGCCCTACCTACGTAGTGATCCAAACAAAGAGCGTACTTTCTGGCGGCTTCACCGGCGTTGGCGATACCAGTAGCATTGTCTCGTGGCGCAGAAGCTCCGGTGTCCTTTCCCAATGCAACTAGGCAGGTAAGCAATCCTTCATGCCATTCAAGAAAGTGGCGCAACGCACACAATATAGTGGACTGCGAAGTCCTTGACGAAGCCATTATGTCGAGAGCGTCCGGATCATTGTGAAGAGCCGTGCCGTAGATTGTCGAGAGTACTGTCCAGTACCGCTCCTCGTGTGGCTCCACGTTGTTGTAGCGAACGACCTCTTCTTCCGCATAAGGTGCGAAGACGATGTGCCGCTCACCGGCTTCCTCGTAACCGCTCGTACGCGCGAATACTTTGAATACACCTGAATCTGTCAAATCGACTAGATTGTGATAGCAATCAAACCACATTTTGGCGCGGTAGTCTGTCGTCGGCAGGAGATGTGCCAGCGCTCCGCTGAGATCGGGAAGCCACGCCAGATCCCCGGGCACACTGAAACGAAACCTGTCGTAGTGCTTCGCGAGCGTGAACCAGTCCCAGATCACATTGGCAAGGACTTTCTGCAGTTTAGTAACCGGAACGCCAGCCTCGCTTTTAGGTTGGAGTTTTTGAACGAATATCCCTGTGAGATTTACGAGTAAGCTTGTACGACCGGCGGCAGAGGCAATTGGCACTTTGTCCGCTGCTATGAGAGGCATTCAATTGGCTCCCGCTCGTCGGTCCAGCGGATCGGGTCGGTCTGCCAAGCTGTCGCAAGACGAAGAACCTCTAGCGCGCGATATTCGCCGCCGGGTATAAACAAGCGTGCGAAGTGTCCACGTTCGATCTCGGCATCGCGCGCGCGAAGCATTCCATCATCAAGGAGTTCGTCAAGAGCGGCAGAAACAAAAACCGGATCGCCGAATGTCGCAAGCAATTCGCGATACGTCGCGCCCGACCTAGCGAACGACGAGGACTTCGATGCGTCGCTATCCCACCGCTTTGGCGCCGCCGCACTAGTGACGGCGCACGCTAGTTGTGTGACGTCGGGCAGGAACGGGTCGGAGCGAAAGAGGCTAGTACGTGGGCGTGAGGGCTCAACGAACGCACTTGTTGATAGAGGCCTCACTATTGCGCTCGCGATCGCATTACTTAGCATCTGTGCCATCGCTGGGTGAAACACGTCGGCGTATGCTTCAGGGAAGCAGTAGTTCACGAGTCCATCGAACTTCTGCGGCGACATCCAATTGAGCGAAATCGGAGCATCGCCGGTCACGCTTGTCAGGGCCTGCAGGCAGCGGCTTAGGAGAAGCGCCGCCATTCCGCGATTTGCGAAGAAATACTTCATCTTGTTGCTATCGCCGGTGATTCCCTCTCCGACTTCTGCGTAGAACGCGCTCGGTAATCCAAGAAGTTCTGCGAGCCGACTTCCACCCTCTTTCAGAAACTCCTCCATGTCGATTTCGGTGGCGACTATTGGGACCGTTGTAATGTGCCATGCATCGCCATGGCGGCGTTCGTCACAGTAAAAGCGCACGAGACAGGGTGCCCCTACACTGATGCCAGGGATGCTAACGTCTGCTAACACAGCGGGATCGACCGTCAGCGTGAACTTGAAGAGTGCTGGCGGTTCTGTGCGGCTCACGTGCACTGCGCCTAGCGAGCGCGCACGCTCGACAAGTTGCGCAACCCGCAGGTCGGGGGAGGAGAAGTAGTAGAGCGGATGATCTCGTTCTGTCGGCCGCACGTCGTCACGGACAACAGCCGTCAAGCATTCCTTCCACGCCACATATTCGTGATGGCTGAGCGGTTTGATCAGAGACTCGTCTACGACTGACTCGGGACATCGTTCGTGGACAACGAGCGCTGCTGTTCTGAAATGACTTCGTGGGACGCCGCAGGCCTGGAGGCGTTCCGATGCCTCCTTCATAGCTACGCCCTGGTAGACGGAATCGTCCAAGATCAGGAATCTTTTGCCTTCGTACCAGGAGCGCGGGAAGAATTCGAGCATGTGGCTGATGAGGAGAGTCATCGGTTGCACGCCCAGCCCTTCAGAGAGACGTTGATAGATGTGCGGGAGATGAGCCCCATAGCGAAGCAGCCCGATGGTGATTTCGTCCTGCCGCAACTGCGAAGAGAGAAACTCTTCGACTTGACGTCGGACGGTGTTTGGTTCAACGCGAATGACGTTTTCGATGGTGTTCATTCAATGCCTTCCCAATTAGCTGGTCCGCTGCGACCAAGCAGTTCCACCCGGTCTCAGCTTTGTAGCCTTCGAGTATGCGGCGGCTTCTCCGCAAACTCTTTCGACTTGCGGCGCCTACGGCGGCGGCGGCGATGTCAAAGTCGCCGAGTGTACCAAGTTTCGCGTGAACTGCGGTTAGGAATTGACCTGCCGTGAGTGGTACGTACTTCACGCCGTACCGTTTCCAAAATGCGTGGAAATGCGGGCTGGCGTTTGGCGCCACCATCAAGTGTACACGGCGCGAGTTGGCCTGCTGCCTCGTGCTGAGGCGGGTTGAAATATACGATGTCCACGTGGTGAAGTCGCGAAGCGAATACCCGATGAATACGACAGTTCGAGTCCGGAAGATCGTCCGCAGAAGATCCCGCCATCGCGCCCCGGAGCGTGCGTAGCTGTTGATGTAGTCATCAGTGGTCGCCACCAGTTCTCGGTTGCGGCGGAAGGAACCATGAAGGTAACCCAGCACTGTTACCTCGTTGTCACGCTTACTGGAAGCCCGATTGAACGCATCGCCATCAGTGACTACTCGAAGGGGACGACCCCCTTCAATCGCTGCGTCTTCAATGAGCGTGTCATAGTTCGTCGTTAGGATTCCTTCGGACGGCAAGCGAAGCAGCATGTGGTGCGCGCCGCCAGGCCGTGCCGAGCCGTTCCGAAGCTCTTCCTTTAGCCAATCCACGACGCCTAGTGTTGTCGCTAGGTCGTTCCTGAGGTACTGAAGAACGTCAGACAGGGCCTCGCCTCGATAGCGGATATCGAGTCGCCGACAAGCGCGTCGGGCGAGCTGTTCACTCGTCGGCAGCGGCGGCAAGGCTTCACGTCCGATTCCCGAGCCTACGAAGATGATCGGTCGATCTGACTCGTCCTCCAACGCGGCGAACACCGCCGAATCTAGCTCATCGGTCCACTGCGACAAAGGACTTGGCATCGCTAAGTATGAAATTGCCCGACACCTGCTGGACGGACCTTGTTGTCAATGGAGTCGAGCGAAGACATTGCGAGTAACCCTCGGACAGAAACGACGACCTACCTCCCTAGGATCGTAGACGTACCCGACCGCTACCTGGGTGACGGTAACCGGTAGATATGAGTGACGACGACTAGACGTATGAGTGACGATGACGAGAAATCAAGAATACCATAAGTCGTTCCACCCAAATCACGGGAGTGATTCGATCGACGGAGAAGGTGATCGTCAGCGTTTACGACAGTGCCCACCGTGGCGCATTGAGGTTCTGAACCTCGCTACTCCGAATGCACGGGCGGCGTGCCGTCGCGCAGGAAATCGGAGAGGATCTGCATCCGGTGAGGGATGAATTGCTTTTCGATGATTGGATCGATGCCGAAGCGGCTTGATGGTCCCGCCTCTCCCTCGGCCAGGATGTCTTC
>DATAMS010000471.1:0-2306 GCA_036260495.1 Thermoanaerobaculia bacterium | reverse complement strand
CTGGATGGCCAGATCGTCCGGCATCGGGCGGCGATCCTTTTTGTAGTCGGCGAACGCTTCGTGCCGCGTGGTGGCGCGGCCGATGTCGAAGGCGACGGCGATGCAGTCGGGCTCGAAATCCTTCAGCAGCTTCTTGAGCGTCTGCGTGAAACCGTAGACTGCATTCGTGGCCAGACCCGCGGAGTTGGTCAGGTTGCGGATGGCAAAGTAGGAGCGGTAGACGTTGTTGGAACCGTCGACGAGGAAGAGCGTTGGGCGTTTCGGCGGCATCGGAGCGCGATTCTATGACGCCGGGATCGGCTCTCCCATCACCTGATCGCGGGCGGCCTCGACGGCGGCCAGAATCTCCTGATAGAGATTGAACGCCAGATCGCTGCCGATCGGTTCCTTCGCTCCCCGATTCACCACCTCGGCGATCTGTGCGGCGAGGTACGACGCCAGCGGCAAGCGCTCGCCGGAATGATGAAGCTGTCGGAAGCCGAAGATCAGTTCTTCGCGCAGCGTCTCGCGGAACGATCCGTTGGCGACGTCGCTTTCGAGATTTTCATAGTCGACATTCATCGCAGAAACGACTCCATCAATGTGTCGTCGGCACCGTATGCGGCTCTCACGCGCGTGCCATCGAGCGTCACCTGCGCGTCGAGTCCGCGTTTGCGCAGGAAGGCGTCGTACGCATCGCGGAAGGTTCGCGCGTGTGCATTATCCTGCCACTTTGTATCGACAAGAACTGTCGTGTCGCATCGCAGATTCTGTGTGACGGTGACGCGATCATCGACCCATCCGGCGCCGGCGTTTCCAACGAGAAAGCGCCAGTGAAACTCGCCGAGGTGCTCGACGGTCAGCGCGCCGGGAAGCGGGGAATGATCGTCGAATGCCGGTGGAGCAGCGCCAAGCGCGCCGAGCCGCGCGAAGTACTCCGAGGGGTTCAGCACCTCGCGCGTCGATCGCGGCGGATTCTCATCCATGCTGTCGATCATCTTCCAGCCGCCGCGCCGGTAGCCTTCGATCACGAGCTTCAGCCCCTCGGCGTACGGGAACTTCAGCGATTCGGCAAAGTAGCGTGGCGTGCCGGGATCGATCGTAGCGTCGGCGCCGTTCATCGACGACGTGAGCAGCTCCAACGACTCCGGGCTCTCCATCACGTCGCCGATTTTCTGCCCCATGTGATCGAGCACGTAATCGAGCATGACGAAGGTGGCTTCGCCTTCCATCAGCGCGTGCAGCGCGAGGCTGCCGTCCGTGTCTTTCTGCAGCGCGAGGTCGCGCGCACCGGCGTGGAAGCGCTGATCCTGAAGCGCATGCGTGAGCTCATGGATCACGACGGACTCGCGCATCGTGTCGTTGTCCAGGAGCCCGCCCGCGGCAGAGGGCATCCGGTCGAGCGCGAAGTAGGTGTGCGTCAGCGGATCGTAGAACGCGAGCACCTGCGACTGATAGAGATCGAGCATCGTGCCGACGAGATCGGTCTTGCCGGCGTCGACGAGTTGGAGCGACCGCAAAATCAGCGCGTAGTCGTCCGGCGAGTACGGCAGCGATTTTTCCATCTGCGCGCGGAGCACTTTCGGCAACTCGCCGCGCGTGATGTTGCGCTGGGCGACGGGATGGTCGAAGGTCAGCCCGCGCAATCGCTCGACGGTTTTCATCTCGGTTTCGAGCGACGCTGCGTGCGCACTCGCGGAGAGCAACACGAGCACGGCAGCGAACGTCGTCAGACGGCGGGACATGGAGATCTGAACGGCTCGCAACTCTGCGTCCATTCCGATGAAAGGGTGAAGTGTGAGGAGTGAAGAGTCAAAAAAGAGCGACATTCGGGCGTGCCGTTCCTTTCACTCTTCACTCTTCACCCTTCACCCTTTACAATGCGCGCGGCTCAAAGACTGAATGGAACGTGACGGCGAGCGGATAGAGATCACCATCAGCAGTCGGTTCGAGAACATCGAGCTCGTGCAGGTGATCGCGGAACATCTCTGTGAAAACGCGGGGATGGATGAAGATGGCTCGCACTGGATCGGCATGGCCGTCCGCGAGGCCGTCGCGAACGCGATCAAACATGGCAATAAGCTCGACATCAAAAAGAAGGTGAGCGCCGTCTTCGAGTTGAATGGTCACGATCTGGCCATCACGATCTCGGATGAAGGCACGGGATTTGATCCGACAGCGGTGAGCGATCCGTTGAATCCACAGAACCTGATGAAAACGAGCGGCCGCGGAATCTTCTACATGCGTACGTTCATGGACCAGATCCGCTATTCGTTTCAGGAAGGCGGCGGAACGTTGCTCATCATGACCAAGAACCTGGCAAAAGG
>DATAMS010000470.1:0-12747 GCA_036260495.1 Thermoanaerobaculia bacterium | reverse complement strand
GCGCTGATTCCGGTCAGCGGAACGATGGCGCGGCCGATGAGCCGTTGCGGTTGCCCGCGGTCGGCGGTGTAGTCGGGATCGCCGAACACGCTGACCTCGATCGCGCCGCCGACTCCGATCGTTTCCGGATTGCCGGTCGACCAATACCACTTGAAGTCGAGTGTGCCGGCGAGATTGCCGGAGTAAGCACCCGACCAGTAGATGGCCAGCGGATTGCCGACGTAGTCCGCGTTCGCGACTGACGGCGGACCAGTTTGGATCACCGGCGCCGTTCCTGTTGGCGGGCTCGAATCGAACGTCGCCGTGCCGATCGTGCTGCTGGCGGTGTCGTTGGCGACTTTGTTGGCCTGATCGGCGGGGTCGCCTTTGAAATAGTAGGTGGTGGATTGAGCGAAGAGGCTGGAGGACAGAGCGAGGACGAGGGTGGCTAGGGTGATTATGACCAACCGAAGGCGCGTTGACATGAACAACTCTCCCATTCTGCGTAACTTGCTGTTGCTTGGTAGTAGTGCTACCAACTCTCGCCGATCGCAATGCTACTTTCGCGCCTACTTTTGGGAGCAATTACAAATAAAAAAGCCCGCCGGAACCGGCGGGCCTTGTCGAAGCATCGGGAAGGTGCTTCTTAGTTAATGTCCTGACCTGCCTCCAGCTTCTTGACCATACCCTCGAGATTCTTTTTGTTCGCTTCGTCCGGCGCCTGGGCAGCGGCCAGCTTCGCGTATTTCAAAGCCTCCGCATAACGTCCCGCGGCGGAGTAGCCGCGCGCGAGTCCGACATTGACCGGCCAGACTCCGGGATAGCGTTTGGCGTTGAGCTCCCACACCTGCAGGGCTTCCGCTTTCTTTCCGCCGGCCAGAAGTTGTCGGGCGTAGGCGTGCAGGTCGAGAGGCGCTGCGCTGGGATGGTTCATCGCCTCCTCGCGCGCTTTCGCAGCTTCCGCAGTTTTGCCATTTGCCTCATACGCCTCGGCAAGCGTCATCAGGTTCGTGAAGTTCTTGCGGCCGACTCCGCCGCCGCCGGTGTTCGCCGTCTGGGCCCAAGCCAGCGCCTCGGCTGGGTGTTTGTTATCGAGTGCGTAGCGCGCGGCCTGCTGCCACGGCGAGTCCGTGAATCCCGGAGAGTCGCGGAGCTCATTGCGAAGGTTGGCGATGTAAAGATCGGCGGCGTTCGGCACGTTGATGTCGATCGGTACCGCCAGTTCCTCCCACTTCATCGCGACCGTCGCGTGATCGTTGCGGCGTTCGGTGAAATCGAAAGTGAGGACTTCGTGATAGTCGCTCTTCTCCGGTTTCGCCTTGACACGCAGCGCATCCTCGGCCGGGTCGTAGAAGAAGCTGCCCCATGATGTGTGGTTCTTCGAGAAGATCCACGTCCATTCATCCTGCTGCGGAATGGCGAAGAGCGCATACGAGCCGGCCGGCAGCGTCGAGCCGTTGACTTGGATGTCGTGCGACGTCGTGAAGATGGTGTTCACGTTCGCGCCGACGCGCCACGGGCACTCCTTGCAGGTGCCGAAGCCGAGGTTGGCCATGCCCCACGGCACGAGCGTTCCCCAGATTTTGCCGCGCCGGTCCAGCCCCTGTGCCGTGTGGACGTGCGGACTGCTGTAATCGACCGAGACCGTAACGAGACCGATGTGCTGGATGACGGTTGCGCGCTCGTTGCCGCCCGAGGGAGGAAGAGTGAGCTGTGCGCTGGCGCCGATGGCCGTCAGCAGCAAAGCCGCTGCGATGAGAAACCGATGGTTCATAGATGCTCCTTTCGAATGCGCCAATGTACGCACGGTTCCGCGTCGAGTCGTTATCGAACGGTGAACATAGTCAGAGCGTTTGGCGCCATTTCCCGAGGAGTGCGAGCGTCTCGCTCGCGGCCATCGGGGCGTCCCCGCCCCGATGGTTGGATGTGTAGGACCAACCTACAGCAGCGTCGCCGCGTCGATCGCCTTTCCTTCGGCGAACCGCGACGGCCGCAGCGGCTCGATATCGATCGACGTTTGTCCATCGACGATCAACTCCGCGATCAACTGGCCGATCGCAGGCGCGTGCATGACGCCGTGTCCCGACGAGCCGTTGGCGAGGTAGAGATTCTCGATCGCGGGCGCGCGCCCGAGGATGGCGTGGTGGTCAGGCGACATTTCGTACAGGCCGGCCCAGCACGCGGCCGGATCGATGGGAACGTCCCGCAAACACGGCACGCGCGCGTTTGCAAAGGCGAGCACGCGCGGGAGCCAGGTGCTGCTGTCGAAGGTCGCGTCGAAACCGGCAGGCGGTTCATCCGGCCAGAGAAGCAACACGCGTTTGTCGCGAACGCGAAAATGAAAACCGTCGTATGCCCAGACGGTCATAGGCATCGTGTCAGGTAAGACATCCTGCTCGATCGTTGCCGCAACCTGCCGGCGCAGCGGCGACACGGGCAGCTCGATGCCGAGCGTCGAAGCCCAGGCACCAGCGGCGTTGATGAACACATCGGCTTCGACGTAGCCCTTCGACGTTTCGAGCGCGGCGATGCGATCGCCTTCGATGCGCATGCGATTTACGACGACCTCGAATTCGAAGCGGACGCCGTTTCGCTGCGCCGCCGCGGCGTACCCGTTCGTGATCTTCATCGCGCGGATGAACCCGTCGGTCGGACAGAACGTGCCGCCAACGATGGCGTCGTCTTCGACCGCGGGATTGATCGCGCGAACCTCATCGGCGCTGATCACGCGCGCTTCCGGCAGTCCGCACGCATGCTGCAACGCGTTCGCCGCGCGTAACTGCGACATCGCCGCTTCGCTGCGCGCGATGAAAAGGTAGCCGTACGGCCGGTAGCCGGAATCGACGCCGATCTCGGCTTCAAAACGGCGCAGTTTTTCGCGCGACAACAACGACATCGCGATGTCCGTTGGTGTTGCGAATTGCGCGCGAAACCCGCCGGTCGCGCGCGGCGTGCTGCCCGCACCGAGCGCGCTCCCGCGGTCGAGCACGACCACATCGCGGACGCCGCGGGACGACAGATGCCACGCGATGCTCGAACCGATGACTCCGGCTCCGACGATGACGACCGATGGCATGGAAGTGGATTATCCCTCGTGCCGTTCGACAAACGAGCGGACATCCTTCAAACTAGCCAAACCCAGTAGATTGAGAGGTTTAGTGCCACATATACTGAATCCGGCCAGCTACGGCTTTTCGCCGTACGCTGTACCAACGCTCGTGACGGCGGCGCTGATGCTTTTCTTCGGCGCGGGCGTCATGGTGCGCCGGATGTCGCGCGTGGCGGGCGCGTTCTTCGCCATGACGGCGGCGGCCTCGGTGTGGCTGATCGCGTTCACGTTCATGTACTGCGCGAAGGATGCGGCGACCGCGTTGTTCTGGTCCCGCGCCGCCTACCTCGGCGTCCCGTTTCTCGCTCCCGCGATCTATCACTTCACTGCCGAGATGCTCCGCATCGCCAAGGATCGCCACGCAGCGATCGGCGCGGGATGGGGCATGGCCATCGTCTTTTCCGCGCTGGCCGTGACCGGAGTTCTCGTCGAGCGCGTGCAGGATTACTGGTGGGGCTTCTATCCCCGCTACAGCGCGTTGGTTGCGCCGCCATTTCTCCTTTTCTTCTTTGGTTATCTCATCGCGTCGCTCGTCGAATTCGTACGCGCGTTTCCGAAGTCGCGCGGCATTGAGCGGAAACGCATCCGTCTCCTCATCGTCGCGTTTGGCGTGGCCTATCTCGGTTGCGTCGATTACCTGCCGAAGTTCGGATTCGCGGTGTATCCGTTCGGCTACGCAGCGCTCCTCGGGTTCGTCATCATCGTCGCCATCGCTTTCCGAAAATACGACCTCGTCGCGATGACTCCTTCCATCGCTGCGCGCGAGATCATCGGGACGATGGCGGACGTGCTTTTCGTCTGCGACCGCGACGGCCGCATCGAGTTCGCCAATGCCGCGGCGGAGCGGGTGCTCGGGTATCCCGCGGAGAGCCTGGTCGGGCGTCAGTTCGAAGGGCTACTCGTCGCCGGTGATGACGACGTCGCATTCGCCGAATCGCTGCGCCGCCGCAGCATCCGCAACATGGAGCGCCGCTTTCACGCCAGCGACGAGCGTCAGATCGATCTGATGATGTCGCTCGCTCCCGTTCTGCAACATGGTGAACCGGCCGGCGTCGTCATCCTCGGCCGTGACATGCGCGAGCAGAAAGATGCCGAGCGCGAAGTGAGGCGGGCGGTGACGCTTCTCGAGTCGACGCTCGACTCGACCGCCGACGGCATCCTCGTCATCGGCGACGGCGGCCGCGTGCTGACGTACAACAAGCGCTTCGCCGAGATGTGGCGCATTCCGGCGGACCTGCTCGAAGAGGGGGACGATCAAGGCCTCATCGGATGCGTTCTCGATCAGCTCGTCGATCCGGAACACTTCCTTCGAACGGTCGAGACGTTGTACGCGCAGCCTGAGGCGGAGAGCTTCGAGCTGCTCGAGTTCAGAGACGGCCGCCGCTTCGAGCGCTACTCGATCGGGCGCGCGGTCGAAGGCATTGCCAACGTTCGTGTCTGGAGTTTTCGCGACGTCTCTGCGCGGTTCGCCGCCGAGGCCGCGTTGCGCGAGTCGGAGTTGCGCTACCGGCTTCTGTTCGAACAGAACGCGGCCGGCGTCTGCGTGACCGAGGCCGAAGGGACAGTCGTCGACTGCAATCTGACCTTCGCCATGATGCTCGGTTACGCGCGCTCCGCGCTGATCGGACTCAACGCCGCCGAGCTCTACGTCAACTCGTCGGACCGTGAAGACATCGTGGAAATGCTTCGCGACTCGACGACCCTCAACAGCGTCGAGGTCGAGCTCGAGAAACACGATGGGCAATCGATGTGGGCGCTGATGAATCTGACGATGGTGGGCGAGCGGATCCACGCAACCGTCGTCGACATCAGCGACCGGAAGCGCGCCGAGGAGCAGATCGAGTTTCACGCGTATCACGATGTGCTGACGAATCTGCCGAACCGCAAACTTTTCGCCGACAGGCTCACGCACAGCCTCTCCCGCGCCCGCCGTTCCGGAAAACCGCTGGCCGTGATGTTCGTCGATCTCGATCACTTCAAGTCGATCAACGACACGCTTGGACACGAGGCTGGTGACGAGCTCTTGCTCGAGATGGCGCGGCGACTGCGCGCCAACATTCGTGACGACGACACCGTTGCCCGTCTCGGCGGCGATGAGTTCACGATCATCCTGGCGGAGCTCCGTCATCCCGAGGACGCGATCAGCGTGGCCGAAAAACTCATCCAGGCGGTCGAGCAGCCGCTGACGATCGCGGGCGTTTCGATCGAGGTCTCGGCCAGCATCGGCATCGCACTTTTTCCGGACGACGGCTCCGATGCCGAGTCGCTGCTGCGTAACGCCGACAGCGCGATGTACCGCGCCAAGGAGTCGGGCCGGAACACGTATCACCTCTGCACCGACGACATGAAACGCCGCGCGGTGGAACGCCTCTCGCTCGAGACGCGACTGCGCCGCGCGATCACCGATGGTCAGCTCGTTCTTCATTATCAGCCCCAGATCAGCCTCATCACCGGCGCGTCGGTCGGCGTGGAAGCGCTGGTTCGTTGGAACGATCCGGAGCGCGGCATGGTGCATCCATCAGCGTTCATTCCGCTCGCCGAGGAGAGCCGGCTGATTCTGCCGCTCGGCGAGTGGGTGCTGCACACTGCCTGCGCGCAAATGCGTGCATGGCTCGATGCCGGCATCGATCTTCCGATCATGTCAGTGAACATTTCGCTGCGACAATTCCAGCAGAACGACATCGTGAAAACCGTGCGGCGCGTGCTCGCCGACACCGGTCTCGACGCCGGCTCACTCGAACTGGAGATCACCGAAACCGCGGCGATGCAGAACGCGGAAACGACCGTAGACGTCCTGCAATCACTTCGCGAGCTAGGCGTCTCGATTGCAATCGACGATTTCGGCACCGGTTACTCGTCGCTCAACTATCTGAAGCGTTTTCCGATCACGGCCGTGAAAATCGATCGCGCGTTCATCCGCGATCTTGCCACGAGCGAAGGCGACGCCGCGATCGTCTCCGCCGTCGTCGGCATCGCCCGCGCGTTGAAACTTCGCGTGATTGCGGAAGGCGTCGAGACCGAGGACCAATTGTCGTTCCTGCGCCGCCGCAATTGCGACGCCGCGCAGGGCTACCTCTTCAGCCGCCCGGTATCCGCCGCCACGCTGCCCGCGCGCCTGATCGGACATCCGCTCGACGCGCCAGCGTTCCGGATGTACGTGTAGGGCCGGGTTTTTTGCGCCAAGCGCGTTTCTCAAACTCTTTTCGCGGGTGGAGATTGCAGCGCAAGAGTTAAAGAAGTGCAAGCCAACTAACTAACGCGCTACACAAACGCCGCGGCTTCCGTCTCTTCGTGCAACACCGGATACTTCCCCGTGAAACACGCGGTGCAGTACAGCCTCTGCGGATCGTCGCCGTTGCGCACGGCCGCGAGCATGCCTTCTTCGGAAAGATAGCCGAGCGAGTCGGCCTCGATGAATGCTCGGATTGATTCGGTCGATTGAGCGCTGGCGATGAGATCTCGTCGCTGCGGCGTGTCGATTCCGTAGTAGCAGGGACCGGTCGTCGGCGGTGAGGAGATGCGCATGTGGACTTCTTTCGCGCCGAAGTCCTTCAGCATCCGCACGATTTTTTTCGACGTCGTGCCGCGGACGATCGAGTCATCGATCAGAACGATGCGTTTGCCTTCGACGATCTCACGCACCGGATTCAATTTCACTTTCACGCCGAAGCTGCGGATCGATTGCTTTGGCTCGATGAAGGTACGCCCGACGTAGTGATTGCGCACGAGCGCGAACTCGAACGGGATACGCGACTCGTGCGCGTAGCCGAGCGCGGCGAAGACGCCGGAGTCGGGCACTGGAACGACGACATCGGCCACGACAGGATGCTCACGCGCCAGTTGCGCTCCGAATCGCTTCCGCACCTCGGCTACGTTGTTGCCGAAGATCACGGAGTCGGGCCGTGCGAAGTAGACATGCTCGAAAATGCAGCGTGCCTCGCGAGGTCCAGTGAATTCGTGAACCACGCGGATTCGCGGCGATGGCTCAGCGCACTCGATCACGACGACCTCGCCGGCGCGCACTTCGCGAATCGTCACCGCTTCGATGAGATCGAACGCACACGTTTCGGACGATACGACGATCGACTCGCCGAGCCGCCCGAGGACGAGCGGACGGAATCCGTACGAATCGCGCGCCGCGTAGATGCGGCCGGGTGCAAGCAGCACGATCGAGTACGCGCCCTTGACCTGCGAGAGCGCATCGACGAGGGCATGTTCGAGATCCGCCGCCTTCGATCGCGCGATGAGATGCACGATGACCTCGGTATCCGACATCGTGTTGAAGATCGCGCCATCGGCTTCGAGACGACGCCGGATGTCGGCACCGTTCACCAGGTTGCCGTTGTGCGCCAGCGCGATCGGCCCTTTGCTGGTCGAAGCCACGAGCGGTTGCGCGTTGCAGAGCATCGATCCGCCGGCAGTGGAGTAGCGCACATGCCCGATGGCAATGTCGCCCGGCAACCGCCGCAGCCGCTCCTCGGTGAAGATCTCGGCGACGTAGCCCATCTCCTTCTCCGAGTGAATCTGCAGCGACCCAGGCGCGATGATCTGTTCGCCGGTGCCGTTCGATCCGATGGCATCACCAATGTTCGTCTCCGAACGCCGCCGGTCCGACGAGACCGAGGCAATGCCTGCGCTCTCCTGCCCCCGATGCTGGAGCGCGTACAAGCCGAGGTAGGCAATGTTGGCCGCGTTCTCATGATTCAGAACGCCAAACACACCACATTCATCGTGGAACTTGTCGAACATTGAGGCCGCGCCGGGGGAAGTGTAGCGCAGAGGAAAAATCAGGGCTGTGGCTTGAGCTCGTCGCTCAAATACTTGAATCGTTCGCGCGCCTCATCGGCCCAGCGCGACGAAGAGTCGACTTGTAGATAAGCCTGGTAGGCCGCAATCGCTTTATTGGTATCGACCCCTTCAAACGCAATCGCCCTATTGAAAAGAGCCTCGAGGGAGCGTTTGTCGTGCGCTAGGACTCGGGTATAGATCTCCAGCGCTTGATTGATATTCGCCTTTTCCCCAGTAGCGATAAGCGCGGCAGCTAAGTCAGTTTGGTAGCTTTCATCGTCAGGCGCGCCAGCCGCGGCCGACCGAAGCATGGCGATTGCGCGGTCCCGGTCACCTCGGTAGCTTTGCCGGTCCTCATTGTCCTTCTCGGTGTTCTCGGTGACCTCGGCAAGGTTTTCCTGAGCGACAAGAAGAAGTGCGATGCCTCTCGCATGCTGCATCCGTATGCTGTCGCCGGAACGCGTTGATACAACCTCTGCCACTGCCGCCAACTGCTGACTAGCTGCATCGGGCGGTTCGCCAGATCCGCGATTGACTCTTGGTCGCAAAGCGTACGGAAAGTCACTGAGTCGCGTTGACACCAGCCGCGTGGTTGAGTGGCTTGATGCCTCCTTCACCGGCGCCAGCGGATCGCGTAGCTCCTCGACGATCCACACACCTCCGACGGCAATCGCGATTGCTGCCGCAGCCGACATCCACCACCGCCCGCTCATTTTGGATTGGGCAACCTGACGGTCACTGACCGGATGCTCTTTTGCGAAAAACTCCGAGGCATCGACGACGATGATCCGGCAATCGTCGCAATCGGCGACGTGCTCGACGATGGCGGCTCGTTCCGGCTCCTCGAGGGTGCCTTCGATGAAGCGGCTGAGGTCTTCGGCGTCGGGGTGGATGAGGGTCGTGGTCATGAAGATCCCTCGGGTTTCGGGTCGGACGGGCCGAAGTCGAAGTTCAGAGAGTCAGCGCCGTTGATGAGCATGTCACCAATGTCGCTCATGGCTACGCCCGCGGCAAGCAGCGCCTCCTGCAGCTTGACCCCGATGTGTTTGATGCGCCGGTAGAGCCGCTTCTGGTCGGCCTTCAGCAGCCTCGCCATCGTCGAGACTTTCATTGAATCGATGTAGTGAAGTTTCATGATCAATCGGTCCTCGGACGGCAAGCGCCCGAGCTCACGGTTCACGATCGCGTTGGTACGGCGAGCGGTCGTTTCGCGCTCACTGGTCACCAGTTTGTCATCGGCCGATATGCTGGATGCGGGCTCGGGCATTTCATCCGTCTGCTCGACTTCCGACGCTCGCGGCGCGCGCCTCCTCACAATTGACGAGGCCAGTGCTTCGATCGCACGGGAGTCGAGCTCCCGATAATTTTGACGGACAAGTATCGAAGCTTCCGCCAGGCTCTTCCCGTCGCGGCTGACGAGCCGCTCCAGCAAAATGGCCGCGTCGCCGGCCTTGCGCGCCAGAATCGAGGGCCGCCACTTGCCCCATTCATGAATCTTCTGGTCGAAGTAATGCCTCTGAATGATGACGCTCAGATAGGTCGAGAGCTGGCTCTTGTTCTGGAATTTCCGGAGAACAGCGTAGTCGTCCTCGATGAGTTTGATATGGATGACGGAAGTAAAGTCTTCCGCGTCGGCGCCGGCGAGCCCGTACTTCCGGCAGACGCGCAGAATGGTGGCGTCGATCAGCGGAAGATTGTCGAGGAAGAATCGTTCCCAGTCCATGCAGCACGCCGCCCCGACAGGAAACCCTACGTGTCTTTGGCGGTGCGCGATTCTAGACGAATTCCATCACCGCACGCAGTGACTTGCGAACGGAGCTACGGAAGGACCACGAAACCCTCGGCGCGGGCGGCGAGGATGAGGTCATGATCGAGAGTGACGAAAGGGAGGGTGCCAGGGTCGTCTTGGCTGGCGACGAGAGCGGCAGCGAGTTGTAGAGCGTTGCGGCCTTCAACACGACACTTGACATCGTCAATCTTTAGACTTAATCTAATCACCGTGCGCAACAGCGTGAGCGTTCTTCAGGAGCATGGAATCCAGCCTTCGGCGCAGCGTGTGGCCGTTGCTGACTACGTCCTCCAGACCCTCGAGCATCCCTCGGCGGATCTGGTCTGGAACCGCGTGAAGGCGCGCGTGCCGTACATCTCCCGCGCTACGGTCTACAACACGCTGAACCTCTTCGTGGAGAAGGGGCTGCTGCAGGCGCTCGCGCTTGCGGAGGACAGCGTCGTCTTCGATCCGAAGATGGCGCGGCATCACCACTTCGTCGATGAGGAAAGCGGTACGATCCACGACGTGCCCTGGGACAAAGTCCAGGTCTGCAACATCGAATCGTTGAAGGGCTTCGAGATTCACGACTACCAGGTCGTCATGCGCGGCATCCGCAAAGGTGCCCGGCGCAAGGCCTGAAAAAATTTTGGCAACTCGCTAGACGGTGTCCAGATCGCGACATCGTCCAAATCAATAAGGAGAATGACACATGCCCATGCTTACCGTTGGTGACAAGTTCCCCGATTACAAACTGACCACGTCGGTCGGAACTGAAAAAGGAAAAGAGTTCGGAAGCGTCAGCACGAAAGACAACGAAGGGAAATGGCTCGTTTTCTACGCCTATCCGAAAGACTTCACCTTCATCTGCCCGACCGAGATCGTCGAGTTCGACAAGAAAGGCTCCGAGTTCACCGATCGCGATGCCGTCGTCCTCGGCGGCAGCACCGACAACGAGTACTCGCACCTCGCCTGGCGCGTCGCTCATCCCGATCTGAAGAACGTGAAGACGCCGCTGGTCTTCATCACGCCGGCGTTCGCTGCGCAGCTCGGCATTCTGCATCCCGAAGCTGGCGCCGCGCTTCGCGTGACGTACATCGTCGATCCGAACGGCATCATCCGCTGGGTCAACGCCAACGATCTCTCCGTCGGCCGCAATGTCGATGAAGTGATTCGCGCGCTCGACGCATTGCAGAGCGATGAGCTCTGCCCGTGCAACTGGCGTCCGGGCCAGCAGACGCTCGGAGCGGCGTAAGCATCATGAGCGCCGTCGAATCGCTGCGCGCGCGTCTGCCCGAGAACGCGCGCGACACCAAGCTCAATCTGCAGAGCGTGCTGCAAGGCGGCACGCTTTCGGCGGCGCAGCGTTGGGGGGTGGCGGTCGCTTCGGCGGCCGCCGCTCGCAACCGTGAACTGCTCGACGCCATCCTCGCCGACGCCCGCGACGAAGCGGGCGACGCCGTCATCGACGATGCGCTCGCCTCTGCCTCGCTGATGGCGATGAACAACGTCTACTACCGCTTCAAGCACATGATCGCGAAAGAGTCGTACGAGCAGAAGCCCGCGCGCCTCCGCATGCAGCGCATCGCCAAACCGGCCACGAACAAGCCCGACTTCGAGCTCTTCTGCCTCGCCGTCAGTGCCATCAACGGCTGCGAAATGTGCATCCGCTCGCACGAAGCGGCGGTGGTCGCAGGCGGATTGTCCGAGGATCACGTTGTGGACGCGGTGCGCATCGCGGCTGTGGTCAGTGCGGCCGCGGTAGCGCTGGAGTTGCCGGTGTTCGCGGCAGAGACAGCGCTCATTTCGTCCTGAATCAGCGAGCCGGAAAGTCTGTCATTCCGAGCGGGCGGGCGGCGGTGGGCGAGGAATCCCCCGCAATGTGGAGACGAGCGCTCCGGTGGCGGGGGATTCCTCTCCGTCCTCCGCTTCGCTCCGGCGGTTCGGAATCACAAGCCGTTTACCGCGCGATCAACTCCGCCTCTTCGCCAACTCCGCGAATGACGTCTTCGATACTGTCACCGCCGAGAAGCAGCGCGAATGACGATCGCCAGATCCGCGCGAGCTCCTGCGTCGACGTGCGGAGCAGCGGAACGCCGTTGCGTTCGATGAGGAAAGTGGCAGCTTCGGTCCGGCCGATGCGCGTCGCCGGTAATCCGTGTTTCTTCGCCAGGCGAAGCAACTCGTCGACGTGCGATGTCGAAACGATCGCGCGCGCCTGCGATTCGCCGAAAAGGAGCGCGATGGCGTCGATGTCATCCGCGTGGCCGCCGAGCTCGACGTGGCAACCGCTGCCGCCCATCGCGCACTCGGCCAGCGCAACCGCGAGTCCGCCGTTGGAAAGATCGTGGGCGCTGCGCAGCAGCCGATGCTCGTAAGCATCGAGGAAGAATGCGACGAGTGCCTTTTCCCGAACGAGGTCCACACGCGGCGGTAGCGCCAACGCATCCGGAACACGCATTTGCTGCCATTCCGATCCGCCCAACTCGTCACGCGTCTCGCCGATCAGCACGATGTCCAGTCCGGCCTCCGGGAACGCGATTCCGCATCCGTCCGTCTCGTGCTCGAGGATTCCGACCATGCCCACCGTCGGCGTCGGCAACACCGCGCGGCCTTCGGTCTCGTTGTAGAACGACACGTTTCCTGAAACCACCGGCGTGGCGAAGGCAACACACGCGTCACTGATGCCGCGGATGCACTCGGCAAACTGCCCCATGATCTCCGGCCGTTCCGGTGAGCCGAAATTGAGGCAGTCAGTGATCGCGATCGGTCGTCCGCCGCTGACCGCAATGTTGCGCGCTGCCTCGGCCACCGCCTGTTTGCCGCCTTCGTACGGATCGAGAAAGCAGTAGAGCGGATTGACGTCGCTCGTCATCGCCAGCGCGCGGCCGGTGCCTTTGACGCGGACGATCGCGGCATCGCGCCGCTCCGGTCCGGCGATCGTGTTCGTACGCACGGTCGTGTCGTACTGCTCCCAGATCCAATGCTTCGAGCAGAGATTCGGCGACGCGATCAGATGAAACAGTTCGTCGGTGAGATTGCCATCGCCGACGCGTTGACGATCGAGAATCGCCGGCAACGAACGATCAGGCATCGACATCGG
>DATAMS010000468.1:0-6451 GCA_036260495.1 Thermoanaerobaculia bacterium | reverse complement strand
CCCGTAACGCCCGTGCCGCCTCCCTCGTCGCGCACCTGAAGACGATGCAGTCCGCCCTCGGCCGCACCGGCCGTCCGCGGAAGGCAAAACCGGCACCAAATCACGCGTTCCCCAGCAGCACTAACGTTCGTTGTTTGGCGGCCTGCGCGAGACGTCGCGCAGGCCGCCTTTTTGTTGGGAGCAGTTTAATTGTGTGCCAAGGCAAGAATCGATCAAGATATGACGCGACGTGCGCTTCCCGTCACATGGTTGGCGAAAGGGCTCCCCCTTTCATCCGGAGTTCAATCCGATTGGAGATCTACGCTTCCCGACTGGAAGGGCGCGTCGTTGCGCTCGAGGCGCGTCGCCAGCTCTTTGTTAGCGTCTATAGCCGAGAGAGATTTCCAAAACTTCCCGAAATTCTCGGTGAGCTTGCGGAAGGTTGCCTTGTCTTGCGCAAAGAGATGCCGGACTTTCTTGATCGCTACCTCGCCCACGATCTGGCCCTCGTCACTCTCGAGGTCGATAAAGGTGCCAAAAGTCCCTTCCTCGCGGATGGAGTCCGGCAGCGTCGATTCCATGCACACCTGCCATTCGTACTTTCCTGGCCGCGACGGTCCAGGTGCGGCGTCGATCAGGTGGCGACGAAGGACCTCGATCACGTCTGCATCATCTGCAAGTTCTATCTTTGGGAAAAAGAAAATTCGCTTCAAATCTACGCCCGTCGAACCCAACTTTTCATTGCATGCGGCGTGAAAGTGTTCTAGTTCACCATTTTTCCACAATGTTATATCTGACACACCGCGATAGCGACCGCTAGACCGCATTCTCTTCACACGATACGCGATTAGGTAGTCGCGTATGAGAATGTCGCCCGATATTGTCCTGCGTTTGTGTTTCTCATCGCGGGACAATTGCGTATAGGCGGGCAACTCACGAAATTGCGGAAACCGCTCAAAGAGGTTACTAAACGCCGTGATTGCCCGTTCCGCCTTAGTCCCGCCTGCGATTCGATAGTCCGACAGCTCCGACTTGAGGACGATGAACATTACAGGTGTTTCCTCGATAGAAGGCTCGAAAATGCCAAAGTGTAGCATGTGCGACAATTCCGCGGGCTCATTATGTCGGTATTCATTTTCGTCGATAATGCGCATATCATACCGGGGGCAATTCTGCGCTTCTTCAAAATGATCGTAGATGACCGATGCCAACTCGGTCATCGTAAGGTCGCGATCGGAAGGTTTCCCGACGACAAAAAGACGGCGAATTTCGACATTCTTCTCTGCTGCCTCGCGTAGCATCTGTCGAAACTCAGTCAGTTTGGTCCACGTGAACGCATCAGACAAGGCATAGTAGTTGCCCCCTCCAGCGGCGGCCATAGAGCTAGTCGTCTTCGCGAGCATAACGTCAGCGACGTCGCTCGCGTCGGGAAGAGGGAATGGAAACTCCTGCGCGGCTTCTGGGTGGTTTTTTAACGCCGTATTTAGGTCAGCAAGTTTTCCAACCTTGTCGCAAAGTTGTTTGTGGTACCACGCAATAAACTTCAAATATCCATCTGCTGCCCAACCACCTCTCTCGCCGAGTCTGGCGATGGCGTCGGCAAATTCCGTAAATTGATCCTCGAGATCATCGCCCTGCTTTCCGCATAGGTCTTTCATTGCACGCGCGATCGCATCGCGCGATGACGCCTTAATGACCGCTTGGATTTGGCCATCGAGAATCTTCGCCAGAGTAGCCGCAAGGCTCGAAGCAGACTTCGACTCTGAAGCCCACTCAAAGGCGACGATAACAATGGCGGAAACGAGGAAGGCACTGCCGATATGATCGAGTATTCCGTTCTTGACGGTTGTCCACCACGCATCAGCGGCAACGCCTCCCCATAGTGTGTCACGCTCCAGCAGCGCTGCGCCGAGGAGAAGTGCGCAGACGACGAATAGAAATCGTCTTACCGCTCGCGGACGCCCCGGGATAACTACCCAATGCGCTTCGATGTGAGCCTCGAGACCCCGTGGTTGTGTTGAGTCTCGGCGTCCCGTGAACCATTTGCTGACCCGCGTCGATATGCTTTGTCGGCGCGCGCCCTTCGCAGCATTCAATTCCATCTTCATGGAGTAGTCCTTTCAAAGGCACGGACCGTGAGTATTGCCTCAAGCGGACATGCGCTAGGCTGGGTGGAGTTCGGTAAGTATCGCATGGCTTGGGGCTAGCGTACGATGGAATTCCAGGGCGAGCGTCGCTCGCAGAAGCGCATCCGTATATCTCCGCCCGACGTTCCGAGGTTGGGTCAGCCAACTCGTTCAACCACCTCAACTTCAGGCGTTAGCCGTCAATGATGCCCCCATGACGTCTTCGAAGTCCGCGATTGAAGCGACCGACAACCGGCATGTATCTGTCTGTTGCTCTCTGCCGTCAAAAGCTGGTTCAACTGCTGGTCGGAGTCGGGCGGAAGGAGGTCGTTTCAGGCGCTCGGCGATGAATGGGCAGCCCTTCGATCTACGGTACATCTCGCGTCGAGTGTCGCGGCGCGGTACTTTGTGGGATCTAAGCGCTTGATGACCTTGGCGACTGTTGGGCCGGGGCTTGTTCGAAGGCCGTTGGCGGGCCGCGCCCGCACTCGAACCGGTGAAGCGTCCCTTTTTTCGCCGTCGCACATGTACTTGTGGCAGGATATCAGTCACTCGGAGGAACGTCGCGGTATGAGCTCTCTCCCCATCAATCTGATCCCGGCTGAGATCCTGAATCGTTTCGACGCCGATCAAGCCGTTCTCGTCTGCAACGAAGATCTGGGACGTTCGGTCCTCGGGTCCACCACCTTCGATCCATCTGCGCTCGAGGAAGTCGATGGCCTGGAGTCGCTGGCGGACTTGCGCGAGCGTGAAGGCGTGTACTCGATCACCAGCACCATCATGAAATTGACCGAGTCGGTGATCGGCAGGGCGGCGGAAGGTTTTGATAATCGGGACGCGATCGCCTCCGAATTGAAGCGTCTCCTTGAGGATCAGAAGGACGTCTTCGTCGTTTACGCGGTAACTCACTTCAATCACCGGCCGTTGGAGGAGCTAACAGTCTTCGTTGGGGGCGATTGTTATCGAACAGGCAGCGAAATCAAGGACCTTGAGAGCGTATTGAGCCGGACCAAGCACCTCGCGAAAGCGATGATCCGCAAGGCAGTACTCGTCTTTCCGGATATTCCTGCGCTGCACGGCGGAAAAAAGGGCGAGTGGATTATCGTCGACCGGGCGGGTAAGAAAATCGATAGCATTTCCGAGCAAGCCATCGTGGCATTAGGAACGCTCATCATCCCTCTGGGAATCGAGTTCATCAACCGATACAAGGAGCGGAGGGCGAAAGAGAAGGGCATCTATCAATCGTTTCCGGTTCGGAATTACATGCGGCCGGATACCGCGTCCCCCGATGTTCTGTCTGGCAAGAACTGGTTCCTGATGTGTCACATATGGGCCAGGCGTGGTCTCGACCTCTCATTCGTGACATGCTTGCAGAAGGACCTCGGTGGTCCAATCGTTTCATCTGCGGTTCCAACTGGTTATGGCGTGGTGGCGACAGCAGTGAAACTTCTTGACTATCGGTTTGCGGAGCGAGAAAGGAAGACAATCCGTTTTCTTCTGGAATCTCTAGGCGGGGTGGGTCAGTCGACCGTTGAAGCCCTTATCGAAACGAAAGGCATTCTACCGGAGCAGATCACTGCCTTCGATAAGTCTGCCGAGGCATGCAAGGTAGTTAATGACAGGTATGGGCTGGGCGCGAGGACTATGAACCGCGACGATTTCTATGAAGGTCTCGGATCAGGTCAGCATTACGATGTTTGGATTAACAACGGTGAAGGGGACAATACGCGTCCGGAGCATGTGCAGAAGTTGCTTGACTGCGGTGTACAAGTGTTCTGCGGAGGAGCCAACAACTTCTTGAAGGTCACGGACCATGAAGAGAATATCGACGATGCGTTGCGGCGTGAGTCGCTAAGGAAAATCTTTGACGCTGGGGCCTGGGCCTGGCCGGATGAGGCGGCGAGTGGCGGTGGCTGGACACTCGCTGTCATCGATGTCCTGACTCGCGCCAAAGGCGAACAGTCGTCCACTCCTGAGGCTGCACAGCAGATGCTCGATATCATCATTTCCACGAACGAAAGGCTGGTCGATGACGTCGTAAGAGACGTGACGACTCACGGCGTTGCGAGTGGTGAGGCCATCTGGAATCGGGTGAATAAGATCATTGACGAGCGCGTTCAGTCGGCACGCAGCAAGGAATTCCGGCCTGATGAGATTCTCTCGATGGCTGACGTAACCCGCTGGAGGCTGACGTGACCGCCATGAACGAACCACTCGACACCGACTATCGCCACGCCGAGATTGAGAAGAAGTGGCAGGAGCAGTGGGAGGCGTCCGGGCTTTATCGTTCGGACATCGATCCGTCGCGGAAGAAGTATTACGCATTGACCATGCTTCCGTACCCCTCGGGGGATCTGCACATCGGGCACTGGTATGCCGTCTCGCCGCCAGATGCGCAAGCGCGGTTCATGCGGATGCGCGGCTTCAACGTTCTCTTTCCGATGGGCTTCGATGCGTTTGGGCTGCCGGCGGAGAATGCGGCCATCAAGCGGGGGATCCATCCTGGCGAATGGACGCGCGCGAACATCAAGCGGATGCGCACCCAGATGAAGACGATGGGGGCGATGTTCGATTGGCGCCGCGAGATGGTCTCGTGCGAGCCTGAGTACTACCGCTGGACACAATGGCTTTTTCTTCAGCTCTACCACGCCGGTCTGGTCTATCGGAAGTTCGCGGCGGTTGATTGGTGCCCGAGCTGCAATACGACACTGGCTCGCGAGCAGGTTTGGGGAGAGGACCGTCACTGCGAACGGTGTGGAACGCCCGTCGAGCGGCGTGAGTTGAATCAATGGTTCTTCAAGGTCACCAAGTACGCCGATGAATTGCTCGATTTCTCGGAGATCGACTGGCCGTCGCGCGTCAAGACGCTGCAGGCGAACTGGATCGGCCGCTCGACCGGCGCCTACATTACCTTTCAAGTCGAGAACGGCGAATCGATCGAAGTCTTCACCACGCGCCCCGATACGTTGTGGGGAGTGACGTTTATGGTCGTCGCGCCGGAGCATCCACTGGCGCGTGAGGCGGCCGAGGGGAGCGACGCGGTACGCGAATATCTCGAACAGGCTGGGCGTCAGACCGACATCGACCGGCAGGCGGCCGACCGCGAGAAGAACGGAGTGCCGAGCGGCCGCTACGCCACCAATCCGGTCAACGGTGAGCGCATTCCGATCTGGATCGCCGACTACGTCCTCATGTCGTACGGCACCGGCGCAGTCATGGGCGTCCCCGCGCATGATGAGCGCGACGCCGCGTTCGCGAAGAAATACGGTCTCGAGATTCGGAAAGTTCTCGAGCCTGAAGACGCGGCGGACGACTCTGAGACGTTCACGGGTCACGGCACGATGATCGGCTCCGGTCCAATGACCGGGACTTCGGGCGCCGAGGCGCGCGAGAAAACGATCGAGTATCTCAAGTCGCTCGGCGCCGGACGTGAGGGCGTCCAATACCGGCTCCGCGACTGGCTCGTTTCGCGGCAGCGCTACTGGGGAACGCCGATTCCGATTCTCTTCTGCGACAAGTGCGGCATCGTTCCCGTGCCGGAATCGGATCTGCCCGTGCTTCTTCCGGACGACGTCGAATGGCGCCCGACCGGCGAGAGCCCTCTCAAGCTGCATCCGACCTGGCGCTTCACGACCTGTCCCAAATGCGGCGGCCCGGCCGAGCGCGAAACGGACACGCTCGACACGTTCCTCTGCTCGTCGTGGTACCACCTTCGCTATCTGAGTCCGCATTGCGATACGTATCCATTCGATCAAAAGGAATACGACTATTGGATGCCGGTCGACATTTACACCGGCGGCATCGAGCACGCCACGATGCACCTCATCTACACGCGCTTTTTTCATAAAGCGCTGCGCGATTGCGGTGTGACGCGCGGCAACGAGCCGATGCTCAAGCTCCGCAATCAAGGCATCATCCTCGGCGAAGACTCGGAGAAGATGTCGAAGAGCCGGGGGAATGTGGTGGCGCCGGATGACCTGGTGAAACGCTTCGGCGCCGACACCGTCAGAGCGCATCTGATGTTCTTCGCGCGATGGGATCAGGGCGGACCGTGGAGCAGCACCGGAATCCAGGGCACGGCGCGGTGGCTGCGCCGCGTCTGGAGCTCGTTCCTCGAAGCGCCGACGACACTGGGATCGAACGACGAGGCGACGCGGCGCGTGCGGCGGCGGCTGCATCAATCCATCCGATCGGTGACGCACGACTTCGACACCTTCGAGTTCAACACGATCATCGCCACGCTGATGGAGCTGCATCGCGACATCACGCGCGCGGGCGAGGATGGGTGTACGCGCGAAGTGTGGGAAGAGGTGCGCGAGACGTATTTGCGCATGATCGCGCCGGTC
>DATAMS010000241.1:0-2762 GCA_036260495.1 Thermoanaerobaculia bacterium | reverse complement strand
CAAAAGCGCAGACACAAAAGGGAGCAATGAGGACCTTATTCGGCACCGACGGCATCCGCGGCAAAGCCCATCAATATCCGTTCGACGGACCGACGATGTTCGCCCTCGGCGAGGCGCTGGCGCACCGGTTGACGGGAGTCGGGAGTCGGGAGTCGGGAGTCGGAGAACCCGGCGTCGAGTCTCTCCGACACCCGACACCCGACACCCGACACCCGGAAATCCTCCTCGGCATGGACACTCGCGAATCAGGCCCCGAGATCGCCCGCGCGCTGACTGCCGGGATCGAGCACGGCGGCGGCAACGCGGTCTTCATCGGCGTCGTCCCCACTCCTGCGATCGCCTACCTCTGCCGCATCTCGGACGCCGCGGCCGGCATCTCCATCTCCGCATCGCACAATCCATTCGAAGACAACGGCGTCAAGATCTTCGGTCACGATGGGATGAAAATCCCGGACAGCGTCGAGGAACAGATCGAGGACGAGCTGAGGGCGCTTCGCCGCGACGATGTGGTCATCCCTGATCTGAATCTGCGCGAGAACGTGGAGCTGATCGAACGCTATGAGCAGTTCCTCGATGACGGTATCGCGCCGCAAGCGCTGCGCGGCCGCAAGGTCGTGCTCGATACCGGAAACGGCGCCACGTTCCGGATCGCACCCGAAGTCTTCCGGCGCGCCGGCGCGGACGTTGTCGTCATCAACGACCAGCCCGATGGCCGCAACATCAACGATCAGTGCGGCGCCATGCATCCCGAGGGGCTGGCGAAGACGGTGGTGGCGGAGAAGGCGGACTTCGGTGTCGCCTTCGACGGCGACGCTGACCGTGCCATCTTCGTCGACGACGCCGGAAAAATCCGCGACGGCGACGAGATCATCTACCTCTGGGCGCAGCGCCTGAACAAAAACGGCGCGCTCAAAAATGGCTGCGTCGTCACGACCGTGATGTCGAACTACGGCTTCGAACAGCAGCTTCGCGAGGATGGCATCGAGCTTTGCCGCGCCAACGTCGGCGACAAATACGTTCTCGAGATGATGATCGAGCGCGGCGCCATCCTCGGCGGCGAGCAGTCCGGCCACATCATCGATCTGGCCGTCCACACGACCGGCGACGGAACGCACACCGCACTCGTGTTCGGCGAATTGCTCACGCAGGGCGACCGGCCGTTTTCCGAGCTCAAGACGTTCACGCCGATGCCGCAGTTGCTTGTGAACCAACAGGTCGCGTCAAAGCCGCCGCTGGAATCGCTGCCGCAATATCAGGCTGCGCTGGCCACCGCGCAGGCGCAGTTGAACGGCCAGGGCCGCATCCTCGTCCGCTACTCCGGCACCGAGAACAAAGTGCGGGTCATGGTTGAAGGTCCGGATCGAGCGTTGATCGAACAGATTGCGGAATCGCTGCGAAGCGTACTGAACGCAGAGATCAGGAACTAGATCAGCGATCAGGTCACGCGAAGCCGCGAAGGTCGCGAAGGAGATCATTCCAACCTTAAACCTTCGCGTCTTCGCGGCTTCGCGTGAGAAAGTCAGCGGGTGCATACCACCATTATCGTCATCGCTGCCTTTGCGGCTGGCGCGATCAACTCGATTGCGGGCGGCGGGACGCTGCTCTCATTTCCTGCGCTCGTGTGGATCGGCGTCAATCCCGTGATGGCGAACGCGACGAACACCTTCGCGCTCTGGCCGGGATCGTTTGCGGCGATGGTCGGTTTCCGCCGTGAGCTCGGCAACGTCCGCCGCTGGCTCTTGCTACTGACGATTCCCGCACTCCTCGGCGGCGCGACTGGCGGCGTGCTGCTGCTGCACACATCGATGGCGACCTTCACACGCCTCGTCCCGTTTCTGATCCTCGGCGCCACGTTGCTGCTCGCCGGACAAGAGCTGATCACCCGCCGTCTCGGCCTCGTCGCGCACGCGCACGAAAATCCGAGCGCTGGCTGGATTACGGTCGTCGTCATCTTCCAGTTCCTCGTCGGCATCTACGGCGGCTATTTCGGCGCAGGCATTGGCATCCTGATCCTCGCCGCGCTGGGACTCATCGGTCTCACCGACATGCACGAGATGAACGGCCTCAAGAACCTTCTGGCCATCTGCATCAACGGCGTCGCCGCGATCTACTTTGCCTGGTCGGGCGCGGTGCTGTGGAAGGACGGTTTCATCATGGCCGCCGCCGCGATCATCGGCGGCTACCTCGGCGCGCGCGTCGCCCGCAGGCTCGGCCGCACGTTCGTCAGGCGCTCCGTCGTCGTGATCGGACTGGCGATGGGAATCGCTCTCTTCTTCAAGCGCTGAGCACGCTTCCTTCGCCACCGGTCCCAAAGAGTTTGGCAAAATGTCTTTGCAAATGTCGTTGATGCCACGTATCCGGCACGAATCCGAGCGTACGATAGCGAGACAACGAAGGGGTTCCCCATGCGGAAGGTCTCGCAGTGCGCAGCAATCGTAGTTTTCGTCGCGGCGGCAGCTTCAGCCCAACTGAAGGAAAGCATCACCGTCAATCATGTCGACGTGCCGGTCGCCGTCGTCGACCGCAGCGGCAATCCGATCCGCGGACTTCAGGCCAAAGATTTCCAGGTCTTCGATGAAGGCAAGGAGTGCACCGTCAGCTCCTTCGATATCGTCGACTTCGCGTCGCCTGCATCCGTCAAGGCCACCTCGCCGCTCAATCCGGTTGCCCGCCGCAACTTCCTGATTCTTTTCGACCTCACGTACTCCTCGCCACAAAGCATGGTTCGGGCGGAAGCCGCTGCCGCCGGCTTCCTCAAAAAA
>DATAMS010000427.1:0-3897 GCA_036260495.1 Thermoanaerobaculia bacterium | reverse complement strand
ACCATCAACACGGTCATCCAGCCGCTCGTCAACACCGACGCGATCTTCGGCGTCATTCCCGTCGGCACCTACAACCATTTCGCCAAAGATCTCGGCATCCCGCTGGCCTGGCGCGAGGCTCTCGACGTGATCCTTTCCGGCGCCACGAAGCCGATCGATACCGCCCGCGTGAACGATCGTTTCTTCGTCAACAACGTGTCGATGGGTCTCTATCCGGAGCTCGTGGCGCGCCGCGAAGAGAAAGGACGCGATTATCCGCGCTGGAAGGCCCGCCTCTTCGCGGCGCTGGCCACGCTCCGAAAATATCCGCACATCGCCGTCACGCTCGATAGCGAGAATCACCACGAGGTGATTCGCACGCACGTCCTGATGATCTCGAACAACTCGTACGATCTCTCCCGCCTCGGCATCGAAGCGCCGCGCATGGCGCTCGAAGAAGGACGGCTGTCGGTGTATTGGCTGCCGCACGTTCGCCGGCTGGCGCTGACAAGTTTCGTCGCGCACTACCTTGCCGGCCGCGTGCATACCGCGCCCGGCTTCCGTTCATTCCGGACATCACGTGTGCGCATGCAATCGTCGAAAAAACACTTCCCCCTCGGCGTCGACGGCGAAGTCGTGACGATGGAGATGCCGCTCACGATCACGATCGTGCCGCAGTCGCTGTCCGTAAAAGTGCCACGCGAAGACGCGAAGACGCCAAGCGTTTGAGGATGGCGACGCGCGGTTACGTTTGGTCTTCGCGCCTTCGCGTCTTCGCATGGGAACGGGTCGCGGGCTCTAGGTATAATCGCCCACCTTTATGACCAACGTTCGAATCAAAGAGCTTTCGCAGCATGTCGGGGAGAAGGTCACCATCGATGGGTGGCTTTACAACAAGCGCACAGCCGGCAAGCTGATTTTTCCCATCGTCCGCGACGGCAGCGGCTACCTGCAGTGCGTCGTTTTCAAGAAGGAAGTCAGCGAAGAAACGTGGAACGCGGCGGACCAGGTGACGCAGGAATCGTCGGTCCGCATCACCGGAACTGTCCGCAGTGAAGCGCGCGCGCCGGGCGGCGTGGAGCTCGGCGTCGAAACGCTGGAGATCGCCGGGCCGGCGGTTGACTATCCCATCTCGCCAAAAGAGCACGGCACCGACTTTTTGATGAACCACCGCCACCTTTGGCTGCGGTCATCGAAGCAGCATGCGGTTCTGCGCATTCGCAACGAAGTCGAGAAAGGCATTCGCGATTTCTTTTACGACCGCAATTTTGTCCTCATCGATTCGCCCATCCTCACCGCCAACGCGGCCGAGGGAACCCAGTCGCTCTTCGAGACCGACTACTTCGGCGAGAAGGCGTACCTCTCTCAATCCGGCCAGCTCTATCTCGAGCCGGCAGCCGCAGCATTCGGCAAGGTCTACTGCTTCGGCCCGACCTTCCGCGCGGAGAAATCGAAGACGCGCCGGCATCTGACCGAGTTCTGGATGGTCGAGCCCGAGGTAGCGTTCATGGAGCTCGAGGGCTTGCAGTTGCTGGCGGAGGAGTTCGTCGAGTACCTCGTCACGCGCGCGCTCGAGCGCTGCCAGGAAGAGCTGAAGACACTGGAACGCGATCAATCGAAGCTCGAGAACGTCAAGCGTCCGTTCCCCCGCATCACGTATCGCGAGGCCATCGATCTCCTCGCCTCCAAAGGAATGGAAGCCAAATTCGGCGACGACCTCGGCGGCGACGAAGAGACCGTCATCGCCAACTCCTTTGATCGTCCGGTGATGATCAGCCGCTATCCGACCGACATCAAAGCTTTCTACATGCAGCCCGATCCGAACGATCCCGCGGTCGTCCTCGGCCTCGACATGATCGCGCCCGAAGGTTACGGCGAGATCATCGGCGGCTCGCAGCGCATCCACGATCACGACCTGCTGCTCGAACGGATCAAGCAGCACAACCTGCCGGTCGAGAAGTTCCAGTGGTACCTCGACGTGCGCAAGTACGGCACCTTCCCGCACTCCGGCTTCGGCATGGGAATCGAGCGCTGCGTCGCCTGGATCAGCGGCGTCCCGCATCTCCGCGAGACGATTCCGTATCCAAGAATGCTGAACAGGATTTACCCGTAGTGATCGGGTTGCCGGGTTGCCCGGTTGCCGATAAGGTGCGCGCCGCATGACGGTCCTCGAAGATCCGGCAACCCGGCAACCTGACAAGCTGGCAACCCTAAGAATCATCCCCCTCGGCGGACTCGGCGAGATCGGGATGAACCTGATGGTCTACGAGTATGGCGACGAGGCCATCATCGCCGTCTGCGGCATGATGTTTCCCGACGCCGCCACCCTCGGCGTCGACGTCATCGTTCCGGACATGACGTATCTCTTCGACCGGCCCGAGCGCGTGAAGGCCGTCTTTCTCACACACGGCCACGAAGACCACATCGGCGCCATTCCGTTTCTCGTCGAGCAGGTGCGCGTGCCGGTTTACGGAATGCCGCTCACCCTCGGATTCGTGCGCGACAAGTTGGAAGAGTTCGGGATCGAGGATGTCGATCTCCGCCCGTTCATGCCCCGCGATGTCGTCGATGCGGGCGTGTTTCGCGTCGAAGCGATTCAGGTGACGCACTCGATCGTCGACGCCCTCGGCCTTGCCATCCGCACGCCGGTGGGAACTCTGATTCACACCGGCGATTTCAAGATCGATCACACGCCGGTCGATGGCAAACGCACCGACTTGGCGCGCTTCGCGGCGTACGGCGAAGAAGGCGTACTGGCGCTGATGAGCGATTCGACGAACGCGCTCGTGCCGGGTCACGGACCCTCGGAGAAAACGGTCGGCAACTCGCTCGTCAACATTTTCGCGAACCTCACCGGCCGCATCATCGTCACGACGTTCGCATCGCACATTCACCGCGTGCAGCAGATCGTCGACGCCGCGCGCAAACACAAACGCAAGGTCTTCCTCGTCGGCCGCTCGCTCGTCGACAACGCCGAAACCGCCGAGCGCCTCGGCTACCTGCGCATTCCGCGCGAGCAGCGTCCCGGCGCGAACGCGAAGCCGTCCGACTACGCGGATCACGAGGTGCTCATCCTTACGACCGGCACGCAGGGCGAGCCGTCATCAGCGCTCTCGCGCATGGCAATCGGCGAGCACAAGTCGGTCGAGATCCAGAAGGGCGACGTCGTTATTCTTTCGGCGCGCACGATTCCGGGCAACGAGCGCGCCGTCTCGCACGTCATCGACAACCTCTATCGCCGCGGCGCTGAGGTGCTGAACTGGGAGAACGCGAGCGTTCATGTCTCCGGCCACGCCTGCGAGGAAGAGCTGAAGCTGATGCTCAACGTCACACGGCCGAAGTTTTTCATCCCCATTCACGGCACGCTGCGGCATCTCATACATCACGCGCGATTGGCGAAGAGCGTCGGCGTCCCACACGGCATCGTCATCACGAACGGGCAGGTCGCGGAGATCGCCGGCGACGAGATCCGCGTGCTCGAAGAGCGCGTCCCGTACGGCAAGGTTTTCATCGACTCGGAAGCCGAGGAAGTGCCGGAAGTCGTCGTGCGTGACCGGAAGCATCTGGCCGAGGACGGCTTCGTGATCGTCGTCGTCGCCATCGACTCGACTGGACTGGCCGGCCGCGAGCCCGAGATCATCACGCGCGGATTACTGCATGTGGATGAGAGCCAGGACATCCTGGCCGAGGTGCGCGCACAACTCGTGCAGATGCTGCACGCGTGCGGTCCCGACGAATTGCGCGACAGCGATCTGGTGCAGGAAAAGATGCGCGCCCTGCTCAAGCGCTACTTCCGCAAATCGATGGGACGACGACCAATGATTCTGCCGGTGATTTGGGAGATGTGAGGTAGTGGATTAGTAGATTAGTCGATGAGTCGATTGCTCTGATCACTAATCCACTAATCGACTAATCCAC
>DATAMS010000238.1:0-2262 GCA_036260495.1 Thermoanaerobaculia bacterium | reverse complement strand
GGGAGCGGTGAAGCACGATGAGAAATCCCCCGCTTCGAGAACGTGACATTCATATCGGTAGGGGATTCCTCTCCGTGCTCCACCGCTCCGCCGCCCGACCACCCCCGCGGTTCCGCCGGATCGGAATGACAGTCGCACGCTGGCTGCTGTAGCGGCAATCACCCGACTTCGTGATCGCGTTCGTGACCTCGCAACCCCTCAGGTCATATGATTCAGCGCCGCATCACACCACGCAGGAGTCTCGTTCATGACCATCACCCCTGAGCAGCGCAAAGCCGATCTTGTCGAGCGGCTGGCTACCGAAGCGCACAAGCGTGTCAAAGAGGACGAAGCAGAGAGCGCCGAAGCATTTGTGCGCCGCTACTTTGCCCTCGTCGCGCCCGACGACATCATCTTCACGGCGTTCGATACGCTTCTCGGCGGCGCGCTTTCCTTGTGGCAATTCGGTGCGCAACGCGAGCCGGGTTCGCCGAAGATCAAACTCTTCAATCCAACCGCGGAGTCCAACGGCTGGACGAGCGAGCACACGGTCATCGAAGTCGTCAACGATGACATGCCCTTCCTCGTCGACTCGGTCAGCGCCGAGATCAACCGCCTCGGACGCAACATCCATCTCCTGCTCCATCCCGTCGTCCGCGTTCGGCGCGATTCTGCCGGCCGCCGCGTCGAGCTCACATCGACCCATGACGCGCCCAAAGACGCCATGGTCGAGTCGTACATGCACGTCGAGATGGATCAGGAGACCGACGCGGGCGAGCTCGAGTCGATGCGCGCCGCGATCGAGCGCGTCCTGCACGACGTCCGGGCCGGAGTCACCGATTGGCAGGCGATGCGTGACCAGCTCAAGGCTGACGTCGCCGAGCTCGATCACACGAAGTTGCCCATGCCGGAAGAGGAAGTCAGCGAAGCGCGCGCCTTCCTGCAATGGCTCGATCAGGGCAACTTCATCCTCCTCGGATACCGCCGCTACGGATTCGAAACGCGCGACGGAAAGGACTACCTGCCGGTCGTACCCGGCACCGGCCTCGGCATCCTGCGCGACGTTCGCGCGGAATCCGCGGCACGCGGAACGGCTCCGCTCACCACCGAATTCAGCGACTACGCCCGCGCAAAAGACCTACTCATCATCACCAAGGCCAACAGCCGCAGCACCGTGCATCGGCCCGTGCCGCTCGATCGCATCGGCGTCAAGCGCTACGACGACAAAGGCAATCTGATCGGCGAGGATCGCTTCCTCGGGCTCTTCACCTCCGCCGCCTACAGCCGCAGCGTGCGCGAGATTCCGATGCTGCGCCTGAAAGCCACGCGCACGATCGAGCAGGCCGGACTCGATCCGCACAGTCACAACGGAAAGGCGCTCGTCGACATCCTCGAGACCTTTCCGCGCGACGAATTTTTTCAGATCACCGATGCGCAGCTTTACGAGATTGCGCGCGGCATCCTTCTGCTTCAGGAACGCCATCGCGTCGCGCTCTTCACGCGCAAGGACGTCTTCGAGCGCTTCGTCTCCTGCTACGTCTACGTGCCGCGCGATCAGAACACGGCCGAGTTTCGCGAGAAAGCGAAACAGATCCTCGAAGAGAATTTCGGCGGGCGCGACACCGCGGTCTACGAGCACGTCACCGACGCGCCGCTCGCACGCATTCTTTTCGTCGTCCGCACGACGCCGGGACAGATCCCCGAGGTCGATGAGAAGCGCATTGAGGCAATCCTCTCCGACGCCGCGCGCACGTGGGCCGATCGTCTGCTCGACGCGCTCTGCGTCAGTCACGGCGAAGAGGAAGGAATTGAGCTGCAGCGCCGCTACAAGAAAGCGTTTTCTGCGGCCTACATGGAGCGCTTCCAGGCCGAGTCAGCGATGTACGACATCCAGCATGTCGAAGAGGTGCTGGCCACCGGCAAGCTCGTCGTCGATCTCTATCGTCATCGCGGCGATGAGCGCCAGTTCCATTGCAAGATCCTTCATTCCGGTCCGCCGGTGCCGCTGTCGGAAATCATGCCGCGGCTCGAGAACATGGGGCTCAAGGTCCTGGCCGAGGAGCCGTACGAAGTGCATCCGGCGGGCGCCGCGTCGCTCGTGCGGATTCGCGATTTCAGTCTCTCTGCCGAGGGGATGCAGGACGATCTTTCGCCGATCAAAGAGAAGTTCCAGGAAACGTTCGTGCGCGTTTGGAGCCGCGAAGCGGAGAACGATGGCTTCAACCGGCTCGTCCTCGCCGCCGAGCTGGAATGGCATGAGATCGTCGTCCTGCGCGCCTACGC
>DATAMS010000322.1:0-6167 GCA_036260495.1 Thermoanaerobaculia bacterium | reverse complement strand
GACGGCTCATACGGCTTCGTCTCAGACAACAACAAACGCGCCGGAGTTCACGGCCTGGCAACGTTCCGCGTCCTGAAATCGCCGTTCCTCGCTTTCAAAGTGGACGGGCGGTATCTCGCGTACGACTTCCGGACGAATCGTTACTGGTCTCCGAACGATTATCGATCGATCGCCGGAGTCGTACAGATCGGCATGACCGTGCGGCAGAAGTTCCGGTGGGATTTCGAGGTGAAAGCCGGGAAAGCGTACGAGTCGGGTTTCAGCTCCGACCTCCGGGCTTACGAGGGAAACATCACCGTTCCGCTCACCGACTCGTTCGATCTGATCGGCAACTACGGCTACGGCAAGAGCGGCCGGCTCGACTCGGTGTTCGCAGGAAGCACGAGCTCGAGCGATTTCGTGAACTATTGGCAGCGACACTGGTTCGTTGGCGTACGGGCAAAGCAGCTCTTCGCCAACACCAGCGAGCGCCATCCTCACAACCAGTATTACTACGACGCGCGGCCACTCAGTGAGTCGCCCGTCGTTCCGCCGCTGGGAGGAACAAACTAATGGGAACCGTCAAGAAGCCGCTTCGCCCAGCAACACAGTTAATCATTTCCATTGCGATCATCGCCCTCGTGGTGATCGCAACGCTGTTCCTGTTCCGCTACCCGCAACAATTGGGTCCGATCTTCATTACGGCCCTCGTCGTGACTCTCGCCGCGTTCCTGCTGCTTCTCGTGCTGCGGCATTTCGTATTGATCTGGTTCAGCTATCTGCATCAGCGCGAGCTCGCCGGCCAGGCGCCGGTGGAGTCGTACCCGTTCGTGTCGATTGTCGTTCCGGCATACAACGAGTCCGAGGTCATTCGGGCCTCCCTTTCGTCACTGCTCGAGCTCCGCTATCCGTACTACGAGATCATCGCGGTCGATGACGGCTCGACCGATGGCACGTTCGACCAGATGAAGGAGTTCGAAGGAAACCACTACGGCGTGAAGGTTTCCGTCTATCGCAAAGAAAATAGCGGGAAGGCGGATACGCTCAATTACGGGATCCGGCGCTCGCGTGCACCGATCGTGGTCTGCATGGATAGTGACTCGCGGCTCACGCCCGATGCATTGCGTTATGCGATCCGTTCGTTCTCAGACCCGAATGTCGGTGCCGTGGCAGGAAACGTCAAGGTAATCAATCGCCACAACATCTGGACGAAGCTGCAGGCGCTCGAGTACATCGAAGGACTCAACATCGTCCGCAAGGCGCAGGCATTTTTCCGGAGTGTCAACGTGATTCCCGGTCCGATCGGCATCTTCCGGCGCTCCGCGTTTGACGCGACGGGAGGCTACGACAGCGACACGTTTGCCGAGGACTTCGACATGACCGTGAAGATCCTGGCAGACGGCTGGAAGATCTATTACGAGCCGAAGGCGGTTGCGTATACCGAGGCGCCGGAGGAGTTGCTCGATATCATCAAGCAGCGGTATCGCTGGAGCCGCGGCATCCTGCAGGCGTTGCGTAAACAGAAACGGCTGCTGGTGTCGGGCGGAAGGAGCATAACCACTTCCCTTTCGCTCTGGTACATGGTGTTTGAAGGCCTCGTGTGGCCGGCAATGAATATTTTCGCGAGCGTTTTCTTCGTATGGATCGCACTCATCTACGGCATGACGAAGTTGCTCGTGTTGTGGTGGATGCTGCTGACTGCTCTCGATCTGCTCATCGCCATTCACGCCATTGTGATGGAGGGCGAGCAGATCAGTCTTGCACCGTATGCGATTTTCTACCGTTTCTTTTACATCACCATCATCGACGTCACAAAGGTTTTCGCCACGCTCGAGGAGCTCGTCGGGCTCGACATGTCGTGGGGAAAGCTGGCGCGGAAAGGACGCATTTAAATCATGAGATTCGATTGGGTCAATATTCTGGCAACGGTCATCTTCGTTTCGATTGTCATCACACTGATTCTCGCCGTCGCTTCGTATTTCGCATACAAAGTGCGCGAGGCGCGCCGTCCCAAGACTGCCGCCGAACTGCGTCAGGACGGCGAGACAAAGGTCTTCTTTACCCAGTACGTGCCGAAATAACGTGCTGATGCCTGTGCTGACCGAAACGCGCGGTCAGCACAGGACTCGTTCGCATTCCTTTTGAATGCCCCGTCATCACGATGCGCACGTCCATTGGAAGCACCTCGCCAGTTACGGCGCGGTGATGGTCGTAGTGGTCGCGATCGGCGCGCTCGCCCTCTGGTCCTTTTTCGAAAAGCAATCGCTCGTCGCCGTGCCGGATCCGCTGCCGAAGATCACGGTGGTTACGATCGACGCCAATTCGCGGCTGGCCGCGGCGTGGGTGAATCTGCTGACGCGAGCGGGACTCCAGGCCACACTGGTGCCGATGGAGAAATTCGAGCCGGTCGAAGGCGTGGTCGTCATCTGTGACGTTCCCGCAATCCCTGCAAAAGCTGTGGCGTCGCTCGAGAAATTCGTGCGCGGCGGCGGCTCGCTGGCGTTCGCCGGCACACCTCCATCAACGGCGATCGGCAATCTGCGGCTGAGCGCCGAGCAAGGTCCGTCGGACACTGCCATCAAGTTGTCCGAGGCCGCCTCGCCGATCCTGGCGCGGCTCAATCCGGGCTCCGAGGTGCAGATGCGCAGTGGAAGTGTCGCGCTATTGAATGAGTCGCCGCAGATGAACGTCGATGCGCGCTGGCGCGAGAAGGCGCGCGCGGCGGTGATGCACATGGAGCAGGACGGCGCCCGCTTCCTGTGGATGGGATTCGATCCCGGCGCGCTGGTGGAGAAGGACGATCGGCAGATGTTGCTGCTGATTCGGAGCGCCTTTCGATGGGCGGCAGGACAACCGGTGTCCGAGGGAGCGGTGGGCGACGCAACAACGGCTCGGACGCTGACGCCCGAATCGCGGCGCGATGCACGCGCCGCGCGCTTCGCCTTCGGCGTCGACCGCCTGACGAATCCTCGCCTCTTTCTCCTTCATCTCGCGAACCGCGGACAAAAGCCGATCGACAATCCGAGTGTGATGATCTGGATGCCACCGAAAGCCACCGACGCCGCCGTCGCGGGAGACCTGTTCATGAGGCGCAATGTTTCGCTGACCGCGACTCAGGGCGAGCGCGCCTGGGTTGTATCCGTGCCGCGGCTCGGCCCCAACGAAGAACGGATCATCAAGTTGAAAGTAGAAGGGGCGCAACGCTGAGCAGGAAGGGAGTGGGGTGTAGGGAGGGGGGTGTGGGAGATGGATATCTCAAGTCCTCCACTCCCCACTCCCTACACCCCACTCCCTTCGATTTGATTTCCCTTCCTGCCAAATAACAACAACACGCCTTACAATCTCGCGACCGTGAATCCCGAGGTGAAGGATCTTCAGCCGAAACTGAAGGAAGTTCTTTACGACTGCGCCGTGGAGATCCGCGCCACGAAGGCTGCGCTGTTTCTTTACGACAGCATCGGACGCTACGAGATCGTGGCCGAGTATGGATTCAAAGGCGCGATCCGGCAGTCGGTCGATCGCAAAGATCCGATTGTCGATCGATGTGGCCGCGGACGATCGGCTTTTTTCGTCAACGGCCTCAGCGCCGAGCCGCGGTTCTCTGAGGTCATGTACGAGTCGTCGAGCGACCGGCTGCTGGCAGCTCCGATCTACAGCCGCGGACAGCTCGTCGGACTGATCGACATGCGCGACAAAGCGCAGAAGCAACTGTTCGATAACGCCGATCTTCCGAAGGCACAAAAGATCGCCGAGCGCATCGCCGCGCTTTTCGCGGGCAAGAACGTGTTCGGACAGCGCTTCATCTCCCTCGCGCATCCCGACGATCCGCAAAATCCAGTCTCGCGCACCTCCACGATTCCGTCCGCGCCACTGCCATCGGCGGCCGCGGACGTGGTACGTGCACCGGTTTCTTCGTCGCCACCCAAGCCGTCCGCACCGCCTCCGGCCGCGACGGTGAAAACGCCGCCCGAGCAAACCGCCCGCGTTCCTCGGTTATCCGCATTGATCATCGACGGCCGCGCCGCCGCGAATCGCATTGTGCTGCCGCCCGCGCCGGAATCGCTGACCGAGAACGAGCTCGCCGCGGTTCGGGACGTGCTCCGCGCCATTCTTCTGATTCCGAGCGTGGCCGTCGTGTCTTTCGCGGCGTTCGGTCACATGGGCGGCATCCAGGAAGTGGCTGCAAAAGGTGTGATCTCCGAGGAGGCGTCGGCGTTTCTGCAATCGAAGCTCAACATCTGGCTGGCCAAGCGGGGTGAATCGGCAGGACATACGCGCCGGAACGTGCAGTTGCCATTCGGACCGGGCACGACGTCGATCCAGGCCGCGCAGATGGTGAAGGTGTTCACGGCGCCCGTAGTGGCCGGGTCGCTGCGATCGCTTTATCTGACGGTGGCATTCACGGCCAACCCCGACCGCAATGCGCACGAACTTCTCGCGGCAATGCTGACGCAACTGCAAGCGGTCATCGAACGCTCGATGGATCGGGCGTCGCTGCAATCGTTGCGCGAGCGCGCCGCCTTCTCGCTGATCGAGCCCGACTTCGCAAAGTACCCGGAGTTGCGCGCTCATTCCGAGTTGGTGGCGTCGCGTTGCGAATCGCTGGCGCGCTATCTGGAGATGTCGCCGGCGGAGATTGAGAACGTGCGCATCGCGGCGCTCGTTCACGATGTTGGGATGCGCCTGCTCGACTACGACCGGCTCTATCGCAAGCCCGACATTTCGCTCGACGAGATCCATATTCTCCGCGAGCACACCACGGTCGGCGCCGCCCTCGTCGAGCCGGTTCTGGGTCACGAGATCGCCCGCGCCGTGCTCTGTCATCACGAACGCTGGGACGGCAGTGGCTATCCCAATGAGCTGGGCGGCGAAGAGATCCCGCGCATGGCCCGCATCATCCACGTGTGCGACGTCTACGAGTCGATGATCGCGACCGAGAACTACAAGCCCGCCCAGCCGCGAAGTGCCGTCCTGACGATGATCGCCGAAAATGGCGGTACGCAGTTCGACGCGGCAATCGCGAATCGATTCATCGAGATGGTTCGGTAGCTTTCAACCCTTTTCACGCGGAGGCGCGGAGATGCGGAGGTTTTCTCTGCGCATTCCCGCGTCTTCGCGTGAAAAGCCTCTCGCCCTCCCTTAGAATGCGCCGTCGTCCATCCGCCGCCGCACCAAGACGAAAGGGAATTGTTCATGGCTGAATGTCCGGAGTTTGTGATCTGGAGTCCGTTGAAACCCGGCTGGAAGTTTTTCGCGGAAGCGAGTGCCGCAACGAAAAACGGGACGCCGAGTAACGACTTCGACGCCAGCATTCACGTCGTGCAGCCCGGCGGCAGCGCAGTCGACTGGTTAAATGCGGACGTCCGTCCCGGACCGGCTTCCATCGATGCGCTGGTAGCCGGCGGTTACGGCGCAAGCGCAAAACTGATCAGCGGCCCGAGCGGTCCGAAGGTCACGGTGCGCGCGTGGATCGTCGATACCGCAGGCGCAAAACCATTCGACTGCACGTGGACAAACTCCGAGGCCGGTTCCGAGTTTCACGTATCGATCGTCCTGGTGGTGAAGGCGTGATGCGCAGATCGCTCGCGTTGTCTCTATTGATGATGGCCATCGCCGCCAGCGCGGTTGCCCAGCAATGCACTCCCGACGACACGCTTCTCATCTGCTGGCGGAAGTACAACAGCGTTGCCGCGAAAACCGCGCAGAACGTGGCCACGACAAACACAGGCACGCCGTCAGCGACCACGCAGGCGGCAGCGACTGCCTTGCGCGATTTCCAGAGTTTCTTTTCCGCCGGCTTCGACGCCGGAACCGTCATCGAGAACGCCACCTCGGTCACACTCGACTGGAACATCCCCTTCCCATTCGTCGAGAACGATGACCGCGTCAAGCTGCAAACGTTCTTCACCGACCCGTCGCTGGCCGCCGATGTTGCGAAGCCGCTCGGATCGTCTGCCTCGAACACGAAGTCGCAACTGACGAACTTCGACGATGTGACCACGCTCATCTCCTACTCGCCGGTGAACCAGCACCTCGGACGCTCGATCGCGCCGCACCTCGACTTCCTCCGCTATCTGGAAGCCTCCGCGAATTCCAATCCCGCCGCGGAGTTGGCGAAGCTCGGCCAGCTCCTGAGCGACGTCCCGCAGACGATCCTCGCAGGCTCCAAGTTTTCGGAGATTACCGAT
>DATAMS010000318.1:0-10013 GCA_036260495.1 Thermoanaerobaculia bacterium | reverse complement strand
CCCATTGACGACGTGTACGAGATCGCCATGAGCGCCGGGAAGAGGACGGCGAAGAAAAGAAGAAGGAGGTTGTAGCCGAGGAAGGGAGCATCGAACCACGTTGCCACCGTCTTCAATGCCGCGGCCGGCGTGAGCTGCGGCAAGAGAAACCAGACGCTGCCGACCAACGATGCCGCAACAACCATCAACAGCACAATTGACATCAAACCGACGAGCGATGAGCGGTTCATGAGGTCTCCGAGACTGTTCCGTAACGACATAGTGCGACACGGTGTGCCGTCATGACAAGTGACGGACATTCGGAGGGTTGGGACGACAGAGACAAGAGACTAGAGATCAGAAGAAGATCAGATTCGAGATCAGTTCGCTTCCTGATCTCTTATCCCTTGTCTCTGATTTCAATCCGTCAAGTGGCGGCACCCTCGCAGCCCGACGTCGGCCAGGGGGTGCCGACGCGCGAGGACGCCGCCGCTTCACGGCCGGCTGTCAAATGGCGGCACCCTCGAGCCCGGTGTGCAGACCAGGAAGGCCCACACGCGAAGATGCCGCCGCTTCGCAGCCGGATGCGCAGTCCAAATCCAATGGAGATTGGTGGCGCGAACGCCACTGCGCAAACCGTTGCGGTTACGCGCGAGGAGGGGAACGCGGATCGGAAGGTGTCGCGAGCAGAACCAGCGCCGGCTGGAGCAGCCGCGGTTCCACACGCGCGAACACGACGAGCCCGATGAAGAGAATCAGGAAAGCCACGATGACGGCAAGAGCCTCTTCGAGCGAATTGCCGTTGAGCGCCAGATCATCGGAGACGGAGATGATTGGGAAGAGCAGGACAAGAATCGCAGCGACGCCGAGGAGTGCTTTGCTGGAGCGCCGCGGCATGAACGCAAACGCGCTCACCACAACAGCCAGCCAGATAGCGTTGAACAGAAGTTCGATCATCGGCGTTTTCGCGGCGGCCGGTTGGTGCCGGCCGCCGCATTGTACGGCTAAGTTTCAGGGTCCACAGACGGTTTCGATCAACTTTGCGCAAACCTGATACGGATCCATGTTCGCGGCGGGACGGCGGTCTTCGAAGTATCCGTAGCCCTGATTGGCGGTCGCCATCGGAATGCGCACCGACGCGCCACGGTCGCTGGTGCCGTACCGGAACTCGTGCATCGGAGCGGTCTCGTGTTGTCCGGTCAGACGCTCTTCGTTGTGCGCGCCATAGACTTTGATGTGCTCGTCGTGGCGCTTCGCAAGTTTCTGCATCGCTTCTTCGATGACTTTCATGCCGCCTTCGGCACGCGTGCCTTTCGTCGAGAAGTTCGTGTGCGCGCCCGCTCCGTTCCAATCACCTTTGACCGGCTTCGGATAAAGCGTGGCGCTGATGCCGAACTCCTCGCCGATGCGATACAGAAGCCAGCGCGCCAGCCAGAGCTCGTCGGCGATGTCGGGCGCCGGAACTGCTCCCACCTGGAACTCCCACTGCGCCGGCATGACCTCGGCGTTCGTGCCGACGATGTGGATTCCGGCGCGGATGCAGGCGTCCGCATGCGCTTCGACGAGATCGCGTCCAAACACTTCGTCCGCGCCGACGCCGCAGTAATAGCCGCCCTGCGGCGCAGGAAAACCGCTGGCAGGCCAGCCGAGGGGTCGATTGCCTTCGAAAAGCGTGTACTCCTGCTCGATCCCAAACCAGCAGTCGTGCTCTTTGTAGCGCTCGGCCACCTGCCGCAAATATGCCCGCGTGTTGCTCGGATGGACCGTGCCATCCGGATTCAGCACCTCGCACAGAACGAGCACGTCGCCGTCGCGGTGCAGCGGATCGGGCATCATCTTCACCGGCCGCAGAAGCAAGTCGCTGAAATGCCCGGTCGCCTGCTCGGTGCTCGATCCGTCGTAGCCCCACTCCGGGATGTCGGCGAGGGACTTCACCGAGTCGATGATCTTCGTTTTCGAGCGCAGCTTTGCCGTCGGTTTCTGCCCGTCGATCCAAATGTATTCCGCCGTGATTTTTGCCAAGGAACTGACCTCCTGCTTGAGATGTCACAAGATAGCAGAACGGCCCGCGATCGAATGCGGCCACCGTTCAGATCTGGCCTGTCAGGGAACGATTCGAGCGATCTCCGCTAGACGCGGCTCGCCTCGGACGCGCTTTGCAACTCCTGGCCCACCCTGCTCACCACGACCTGGTTTTTTCCGAGCGATTTGGCTCGATACATGGCGGCGTCGGCGCGCCGCAGCAGATCCGTCTGCTCCAGCTCCAGCGACCGGCTCGCATCGGTGTCGGGGACGTGTTGCGCGACCCCCAGCGACGCCGAAAGCATTCCGAACAGTCGCAACGGCGGCATGCTGAAACCCCACTCGCGGTCGAGAAAAACCGTCTGCTCGATCGTCTGCCGGATCTCCTCGCAGACAACCATCCCCTCGTCGAGCGTCGTGTTCGGAAGAAGGATGACGAATTCGTCTCCGCCGTAGCGCGCGACAGTCGCTTCCTCCTGCGGCACGATGCGCTTCAAAAGAAAACCGACTTCGCGCAGCACCTGGCTTCCCGCCAGATGGCCATGACCATCGTTGATGGCTTTGAAGCGATCGAGGTCCATGAAGATCAGCACCCCTTCGCTGCCGCTCTTCCGCGCCTCGGCGATGCTGTCGTGCAGGCGGACGTTGAACCAGCGGTCGTTGTAAAGCCCGGTCAGATCGTCTTTTTTCGCGAGCTCGTGGGCGCGCTTGGCGTCGAGCGCGTTCTGCAATGTGAAGGAGGTGTAGCCGGCGAAGATCTCCAGCAGGGTCTTGTCGCGCTCCGTGAAAATGTTTCCCTCCAGCCGGTTGATCAACTCCAGCACGCCGCAGACGGTCTTGCCGATGTAGATCGGCACGCAGACGACGGAGTGCGTTTTGTGGCCGAGCTGCTGATCGAACTCCGCGTAGAAAAAGTCGTCTTCCTTGACGTCCGCAGAGAGGTAGGGCGTGCCTGTCTGGTAGACCTGCCCGACGATCCCGAACTTCGCGGAGAGCCGCTGGCCGATCAGATCGCGGCTCGATTGCCCGAAGGTGGCGATGAAGACGAGCTCGTTCTCGCGGCGAATGGCAACTTTTCGGAATGGATCGTCGAGAAGGATCGAGCCCGACTCCGAGGGAACGAACTCGTTGGCCTTCTGCAGAATCTGGCGAAGGATGAGATCGAGATCGATGTCGCTCTTGCGCGAAAGCCCGGCTTTCTGCCGCTCCAGGAAGCGTTCCAGTTGCGGAATCTCGAGCGCGTGAAATTGAATCATCGGTGTGGTTGCGATGGAGGGATTATACGAGTTGCTTCCTTCCGCGGCGAACGCCTCCACTTCGAAAGAGATGGCCCGGTACGCGGCATCGTGGCCGAGGCCTCGAAGTCGATTGATGAGGTATTCCGCAACGTACTTCCACAGAAATCGAGCCAGACCGTCATCACGCGTCTGGCGCACGTGAACGAATTCGTGAGCGAGCAGGCGATCGTAATCCTCCGTTCGCACCGCCTGATCGATGTAGATCCGGCGCCCGAGGGTGATGGCGATCGTGTCACGGGGCACGAACAGCCGCAGCCACCAGGGGAACCCGAGGCGGATGATGGCGCCGGATGCGATCCTGTCGGAAATGTCATTCGCCTCAGGCATCGGCGTCCCCTACAATCCGCGCCATGCGAAAACTGTTCGTCGTCATCGCCGCGCTCAGCGCCACGTCACTCTTTGCCCAGCAGGATTTCAGCAAGGTCGAGATCAAGGTCACGAAGGTTGCGGGCACGGTGTACATGCTCGCCGGCTCCGGCGGCAACATCGGCGTATCGGTGGGCGACGACGGCATCGTCATCGTCGACGACGAGTTCGCGCCGCTCGCGCCGAAGATCCGGGAAGCGCTGCGCGGGATCACCGCCAAACCGATCAAGTTCATCCTGAACACGCACTATCACGGCGATCACACCGGCGGCAACGAAGTGTTCGGACACGACGGCCCCATCATCGCTCACGAGAACGTGCGAAAGCGCCTCGCTTCCGGCTCGAAGGCGGCCGGCCGCGAGACGCCCCCCGCGCCAAAAGACGCGCTGCCGGTCATCACGTTCAACGACCGCGCCACGCTGCACGTCAACGGCGAAGACATCCGCGCGGTCCACATGCCTCACGGCCACACCGACGGCGACGCGGTCATCTACTTCACGCAGTCGAACGTCATCCACATGGGCGACGACTTCTTCAACGGCATGTTCCCCTTCGTCGATGTCGATAACGGCGGCAGTGTGCGCGGCATGCTGGCCAACGTCGATAACATCCTGAAGACGCTCCCCGACGACGCCAAGGTCATCCCCGGCCACGGCCCGCTGTCGGACAAAGCCGGACTCCGCGCGTTCGCAGAGGCGTTGCGCGGCACGAGCAACGCAGTCGCCGCGGCGCTGGCGGCGGGCAAGTCGCTCGATCAAATGAAGCAGGAGAACATCCTCGGCCCATGGGATAGCTGGGGCAAAGGCTTCATCAAGAGCGACGCCTGGCTGGCGCTGCTCGTGTCGGAGGCGAAGAAGCCGTAACGGTCCAGATCGGCATGCGGTTATCCTACAACTCCACCCGCCGCAACACCGCCTCCCCTGCTGCCTTCGTTCCTAGGTTGCCGCCGAGGTCGTGGGTTGTTTCGTTGGCTTCGATGGCTGCAACGACGGCGCGCTCGATCGCATCGGCCTCGGCGGTGTTGCCGAGGTATTCGAGCATCATCGCGGCGGTGAGGATCGCGCCGATTGGGTTGGCGACGTCCTTGCCGGCGTATTTCGGGGCGGAGCCGTGAATTGGCTCGAAGAGGGAGACTTTGCCGGGGTGAATGTTTCCCGACGCGGCCATGCCGAGGCCGCCCTGGAGTGCGGCGCCGAGGTCGGTGACGATGTCGCCGAACATGTTGTTCGTTACGATCACGTCGAACATCTCCGGCGCGCGAACCATCTGCATCGTCAGCGCGTCGACGAACATGTGGAAGTGCTCGATGCCGGGATACTCGGAAGCCACCTCTTCGAATGTACGCAGCCAGAGATCGCCGCCGAAGCGCATGACGTTGTTTTTGTCGGACATGCAGACTGATTTGCGTTCGCTCTTCTTCGCGAACTCGAAAGCGTGGCGGATGATGCGCTCGACGCCTTTGCGCGTGGAAACGTCCTCCTGAATGGCGATCTCTTCGCTCGTTCCCTTCTTGAAATGGCCGCCCATGCCGACGTACGCGCCTTCGGTGTTCTCGCGGAAGATGACGAAGTCAACATCTTGACGAGTCTTTCCTTTGAGCGGGCAAAGGTTCTCATTCAGTAATTTCACGGGCCGGTAGTTGACGTAGAGATCGAGTTGGAAACGCATGCCGAGGAGGATGTCGGCGGCGTGCTTCATGTCGGGAACGCGCGGATCGCCGAATGCGCCGAGGTAGACGGCATCGTAGTTGTTGCGGAGATCGTCCATGCTTCCCGGCGGCATCGAGATGCCGGTGCGGAGGTACTCGTCCGCGTTCCAGCCGAAGTGGACGAGCTCGAGGCCGAGATTGCGGGCATCGTTGACGTGGTTGAGGACGCGCAAACCGGCGTCGATGACTTCGGGGCCGATCCCGTCGCCCGGGATGACAGCGATCTTTTTCAGTTTCAGTGGTGTGGTCGTCATAGCGGCGGCGGATTATAGGCGTGGCGGCTTGCCAATATGCGGATATGCTATATTTATTCGTATGAATAGGCTCCTAATGGCCACCGTGGCTATCCTCGTCGCCGCTTCTCTCCACGCCTCCGCGGATCTCAACATCAAGAACGAGCTCTCGGTCACCACCATCAAGGCGGGATCGATACTGCCCGTCTTTTACGAGCTTCGGAACATGGGACCGGACAAAGCGGTGAACAACGTCGTGACCTTCACGGTCAGCGGCGCAACGGCTGACAAAGACTGCACCGCCGGCTGCCCCGTCATCGACATTTTCCCAGGTGGCGGGACGTCATTCGAAGAGCACCTGACCGTGCCGTCCGTCGCCGGGACGATCACGATGACCGCCTCGCTCACCAGCGGCGTTTCCGATCCGAACCTCACCGACAACACGCAGACAACAACGGTGACGGTATCGACCGATCCCGATGTCTACATCACAGCGAACCTTCCCCACCAGTTGGAACTGGGACAACCGTTCGACCTCTCGATTCACCTCGGCAACACCTCGAACAGTCCCGCGCACGATGTCGCCGCCGCGATCGACTTCCGGCCCGACGCAATCGTCGCGTCGGTTCCGGACGGTTGCGTGAGTCCGGTACCGGGCAAGATCTTCTGCCATACCGACACGCTCGCGCCGGGCGCGCCGGTTCAACAGACCTGGGTCGCCAAAATCGTCGCGCCGGCCACCTTCGGCAACGGCTCGCTCGCCGTTTCCGCGCTGGTATCGGAGAGCGAGCAGGACTTCGATCAGGGATCGAACTACACCACGGCCATCGCGCAGCTCGCCGATACCTTCTACGTCACGGAATCCGGCAACGATGGCAGCGGCTCGTTGCGTCAGGCCATTCTCGATGCCAACGCCGCATGCACCGGCGGCACGCCGTGCACGATCGCCTTCCGCCTCACCGAGCCGCGGCATGTTGGGCCGTGGGACACGATCACGATTACGACGCCGCTGCCGGTCATCACCGCGTCGAGTCTTCGCATCGATGGCGGAACGCAGACCAGTTTCATCGGCGACACGAACGTCGATGGCCCCGAGGTTGAGATCAGCGGAGGAGGGAAGGTCGATGGCGACGGGCTACTCGTCGCAGGCTGCGACGTGCAGGTTCTGAATCTCGTCGTCAACGGCTTCGGCCGCAACGGCATCTCCGTCTCCCGGCCTTCGTGCAGGTCGTTCGTAACCACGGAGTTGCATCATCTTTTCATCGGCACGGATCCCACCGGATCGCAGGCGCGGCCCAATGGACAGCGAGGCATCGGCATCACGCAAGCCAACGGAACGAACTTCAATACCGCCGGCCAGCCCGTGACCATTCACGACTGCGTCATCTCGGGCAATACGCTGAGCGGCATTTTCGATCTCGCCGGGCGGGCCAACATCTGGGGCAACCGCATCGGCGTGAAGGCGCACAGCGACGATCCGCTGCCGAACGGCGCCAGTGGCATCTTCATCGGGCCGGGCGGATTCGGATCGGCCATCGGATTTGATTTTCTTTCGCGCAACAACCCGGGGAACGTAATCGCATTCAACAAAGAAATGGGGATCGCCGTGGCGCCGGATGTTCTCGATGTGTCGATCCTCGGCAACCGCATCTGGAGCAATGGACTGCTCGGAATCGACATCGGTCTCGACGGCCCGACCGCAACGACCAGGGCTGATTCCAACGCGATGCTCGCCGCGCCCGTACTAACCCTTGCGCACTACGATCCCGTGTCGAAACACACCATCATCGAGGCCGATACCGCAACCGCAGTCACCGTCAGCTTCTTCGCGAACGACAGCATCGATCCATCGGGATACGGCGAAGGACAACGGCCGCTCGGAGATACATCCCTCGCGCCGTTCCAGACCGGCACGCACTTCCATTTCGAAGTCGATGGCGATCTGACGGGACAGTTCATCACGGCAACCAGCACGCGAGACAACTACATCGGTTTCGCCAAGCCCAACGCACTCATCCAGCCCGAAGGCATCGAACAAGGTTTCCTCACTCAGACCTCCGAGTTCAGCAGGGCGATCGAGGTTCGATAAATGAAGAGACTCGCGATTTTCGCAGCACTCGCTCTCAGCGCAACGTCCCTCTTCGCGTCCGCCGATCTCACCCTCACCAATTCCATCTCGGTGAGCACCGTTCGCGCCGGATACGGACTGTTTGTCTTCTACGATGTCCATAACAACGGGCCGGACACCGCCGCGAATGTGGCCGTCAGCTTCACGATCACCGGCGCAACCGCCTCGGGAGGCTGTGCCGCCGGATGCGGGATCCGAGACATTCCGGCAGGACAATCCGGCACGTTCGGCGAGCAGTTGACGTTTCCCGCGACCGCAGGAGTGGTCACGTTGACGGCATCGGTTTCCAGCAGCTCGCCCGATCCGAACCTGGCCGACAACAGCAAGACATCGACGCTGACGGTATCGACTGATCCCGATGTGTACATCTCTGTCGGCGCGACGTCACCACTCGACCTCGGACTTCCGTTTTCGCTCTCGTTTTTTCTCGTGAACTATTCACAAACCGACGCGCACGACGTCAATGTCACCGTCACCTTCCCCACCGGCGTCGTCGTCAAGACGCTGCCAGACCATTGCGCCAGTCCGGCTCCTGGTCAATTCACCTGCCACTTCGACACCCTGGCAGCGGGCCCGGATGCAAACCAATACTTGACGGTCACGCTCGTGGCACCGCCGAGCTACGGCACCGGCTCGATTGCATTCAAAGCTTCAGCGACGGAGCGCGAGAACGATTTCGATCCGGCGTCAAACACCGCCAGCAGCGTCTCGCAGCTCTACCGCACGTTCTACGTCACCACGACGGCGAACGACGGCAGCGGATCGCTGCGCCAGGCCATTCTCGACAGCAACGCAACCTGCAATGCCAGCACACCGTGTGCAATTGGATTCCGGATCGAAGAGCCGTCCGCGACCTCCTGGAAAACCATCCGCATCACGAACCCGCTGCCACCGGTCACCTCGCCGAATATCCGTCTTGATGGCGGAATCCAGACGGGTTTGCTCGGGGACGCGAATCCGGACGGGCCGGAGATCGAGATCAGCGGTGATGGTGTCGTCGATGGCGACGGGCTCTTGATCTCCGGCTGCGGAGCCGAGGTCGCCAATCTCGTGATCAATGGATTCGGCGGCAACGGTGTTTCGGTCTCGCGGCCTCCTTGTCCGGCCTACGCGACCAACGCGCTGCATCATCTTTTCATCGGCACGGACCCCACCGGCTCGCAGGCGCGCCCAAATGGAGAGCGCGGCATCGGCATCTCGATCGACGTCGGAAGCGCCGGCCATCTGGTGGCCATTCACGACTGCGTGATCTCAGGCAATACGCGGAGCGGCATTTTCGATCTCGCCGGACGCGTCAACATCTGGGGCAACCGCATCGGCGTGAAGGCGCACAGCGACGATCCGCTGCCGAACGGCGCCAGTGGCATCTTCATCGGGCAGGCCTACGGATCTGCTATCGGCCCGGATGTTCTGAGTCCCAACCTCCCCGGGAACGTCATCGCATTCAACGGGGAGAGCGGCGTCGCCGTTGCCCCCAATGTCTTCAACGTATCCATTCTCGGCAACAGGATCTGGGGAAACCGGCTCCTCGGAATCGACATCGGTCTCGACGGGCCGACATCCGCGACGAAGGTAACCGGCACCGGCGGCACTCTCCTCGTCCCGACGCTGACACTGGCACATTACGATCCTGTTTCGAAGAAGACGATCATCGAAGCCGAGGCCTCGGGCGGCGGAGCACTGAGTCTCTACGCGAACGATACGATCGATCCATCCGGTTATGGAGAGGGCCAGCGTCCGATCGGCGGCACGCCGCTGGATGCCTTCTCCAGCATCACTCACTATCACGTCGAGGTCGATGGTGATCTGACGGGACAATTCATCACCGGAACATGCACGAGAGTGGAGTATGCGGGCTTCGCCAAGCCGCCCGGGAAGGCTTCAGTTACCGAGGGAACCGAACAAGGCTTCCTCACGCAGACCACGGAATTCAGCCGGGCGATCGAGGTGCGATGATGAAAACGCTCGCACTCTTCGCAGCAGTCGCGCTCAGCACCACATCACTCTTGGCGTCCGCCGATGTCGTCACGGTGATGTCGACGACGCAAACAGTCATCCGCGCAGGATTGCCCTCGCAGCTTTTCTTCTCCGTCCAGAACAACGGACCGGACACCGCCACCGGCGTCACCGTCGCAGTTTCTACCAGCAGTTCCTACACCTGCGATTGCCCCAGCGGCGACATTCCATCCGGCCAGAATCGCATCGGCACAATCTCCTTCATTGCGCCCGCGGCAAACACGACGCTTCCCATTTCAGTCACGGCCACGAGCAGCGTGCCC